>NZ_JASLIX010000066.1:0-60843 GCF_030152715.1 Paenalcaligenes sp. | reverse complement strand
AGCGTCGATGTTTTCGGCTCCCATGCCCCAAGCAACGCGTTTTGGTGTACCAAATAAGTTAGCGAGCACCGGCATTTTGGCTGGCTGGCCGAGATGAATGGGGTTTTCAAACAACAATGCTGGGCCTTCGGCGCGTAAAACACGGTCCCCTATTTCCGTCATTTCTAAATGGGTGGAAATCGGGTGATGGATGCGTTTTAGTTCACCGGCTTGCTCAAGCTGAGCCAGGAAGTCTCTGAGGTCTCGGTATTTCACAGGGGTATAGGGCTCCAGTTTAACTCTAAGTCCAATAACGGTATGATCAGTTTAATTCATTTTATAGGAACAAGGGTATGGTCACAGCCAATACCTCATGGTTAGTGCGTGGTTTTAAGGGGCTGCATTCGCGCTTGGGCGAGTTTATCCACCTCTGTGCTATTTATTTAGGGATCGCCGTTTTAGTAACGTTGGCGGCAGGGGCAGTGGTGCCATCAATGCGAGAGCAAGCCAAGCAAATTTATCAAGTGGTGATGGAGGCTTTGCGCCCTGAAGTGATGAGTAATGATCACTATGCAACGTTAGGTTGGTTTGGGCGTCAGTCAGGTGAGGGCTATTCTATAGAAGAGGGCGACGAGCCCCTGGTCAGCCGCCCATCTCCTTCGGCCTATTTGGGTTTTGCACAGACACTACAGCAAAGCAGTACAAACTTTACAATCAGTGGGGTGTCTCGCACACAGCTGAATGCTTTGCGCAGTTATCTTTCTCGTAAGTATAAGCTAGCTAATCAGGTGACTTCGGCCTTGATTCACTTGGCGTATGTGAATGGCAGGGAAAAAGACCTGGATCCGCTACTGATTTTAGCGGTGATTGCGATTGAGTCGTCTTATAACCCTTTTGTAGAGAGCCATGCTGGCGCGCAAGGGCTAATGCAGGTAATGACCCGGGTGCATCAGGATAAGCTCGATATGTACAGTGAGGGTAATTTGGCTGTGTTTAGCCCCGAAGCCAATATTCGAGCAGGCACCCAGATTTTGTATGACTGTAGAAAGCGTCGGGGGTCGATAACCGGTGCTTTGGCTTGTTATGTGGGAGCCACAGGGCCTAGCGATGGTGGATACGGCGCACGGGTATTAGCCGAGCGCCGTCGTATAGCCTTGGCGTCAGGGATCCCGATTAAAGATTAGGCTAAAAAGCGGCGCATACGCTCGACAGCTTCTTCCAGTCGTTCCAGAGAGGTGGAATACGAAAACCGTAACATTTTTTTGGCATACGCAGGGCCAAAATCCAAGCCCGGTACCGCTGCAACGTGGGCTTCGTGCAAGAGACGATGAGAAAAATCATCACTGTCTTGGCTATGCTGGCTAATATCCGCATAAATATAAAATGCCCCGTCTGGCGTAACGGGCACCTGAATCCCCATGGCAGCAAAAGCAGGTAATAAAAAATCACGGCGCGCTTTAAAAGCCAGACGGCGTTGCTCGTAAATAGCCATGGCCTCGGGCTCAAAACAGGCTAAGGCCGCATGCTGGGCTAAGGCAGGAGCACAAATCGCTAAGCTTGCGGCGATTTTCTCTATGGCTGGGCGGATTTCAGTGGGCACAATCAACCAGCCTAGGCGCCAGCCTGTCATATGGAAATACTTAGAAAAACTATTGATAACAATCAGGCTTGGGTCTAAGCAGAGTGCGCTTTGTGGCTTGTCCTCGTAGTAAAGCCCTAAGTAGATTTCATCCATGATGATAAAACCATCTCGGGCTTTTACGGCTTGGATCAGTTCAGCAAGATCTTTAGGGTCTATGGTGGCGCCAGTCGGGTTGCTGGGAGATGCTATCAACACCCCACGTGTTTTTTCTGTCCAGTGTTGTTCAATATCGGCTGCGGTCAACTGAAAACGGTTTTCGGCCGTGCTGGGTATTAAGCGTGGGATACCACCAGCAGCCAGAATAAAGTTTTGGTTTGCAGGGTAGGAGGGGTCAGGCATGAGCACCTCATCGCCGGGGTTAACCAGCGCTAAGGCGGCTAAGTTCAATGCACCGGAAGCACCGGCTGTGACAAGGATTTGTTCCGGTTGAACAGAAGCATTAAAATGATCGCGATAATAATCACACAAGGCTGCCTTAAGCTCATCGGTGCCAGAGGGAGGGGTGTACTGAGCTTGGCCTGCCGCTGCCGCGCGTTGTAGGGCTTCAACCACAGTGGGGGGAGCGGTGAAATCCGGCTCTCCGATTCCCAAGCTAATAATATCTTTACCTTGGGCAATTAGGGTATTGGCTTCTTTAAAAAGCTCTACAGCATGAAAAGGCACAGCCAGCTCTGTGCGATGGGCAAGGCGGGGCATAACAGTCTCGTTGTAATAAATGCGAAAAAAGGAAAGCAGAGGCATGGAAAATCCATCAAGACGTGCATTTTTAGGGGGCAAAGTCCCTGAGCTCAGTCCATGGGATCAGTTTTTATTGCAGTTGCACCGTAAGGTACAAGGCACCGTACATCCTTTGGAAGCAGAAAGCTCACAAGCATTGCTTACAGTGGCAGTTATTGCGGATTTACATCATGCTCGTCAATTATGCCATGCCTTTGGGGTAAAGCTCTACGTTTTGGGGATACCTTACTGTGCCGAGGACTTGGTCGACCCCGTTTTGTGGGTAGATGTGGGGCAGCTTAATCAATTGCTGCTTGTAGACAAGGAAAAAAACCAATGGTTTATGCAGGCTGGTGTGACCATGGCACAGTTAAAAGCGGCGGGCTTTAGTCAGCTCGCGGACCTGCCCGATACGCTAAATGTGGCCTGTTGGTTAGCGCAGCCACAGTATCATCCCTATGCGCCGCAACAGGTACAAAAAAGCGGTTTGGTGCATGCTTCATTATTAATGGCTGATGGCACAGTAAGTAGTCTAGGGGCTTTTGGCACACAAAATACCAAGCCTCTGAACACACCCACCCTAAGGCAATTGGTGCCACAGTTGTTTCAGCTAAGCCAGTCCGAGGCGATGCAGCAGTTACTCATGTTGCCTAATTGGGGGGCACAGTATCGACTGGATGCTCTGGTAACTGAGCCCGTGAATCTTGCTTATTTACTTTTAGGCCACGGTGGGCATTTAGGTGTATTGGAGTGGGTGGTCATACAACAGTCGGAGCTACGTGTACCACCGCCCTTAAAGAGCCCTCCGCTTAGCGCCACCCTGCAGATTTTAGCCCAGGAGCTTGATGCTGCCGTACGTGCGGCTTTTGATCCTGACGCGTTGTTTTCATACTAAAAACCTATCATGGCGCCCTCTGGTGTCTTACAGGTAGGTAGCGATGTTGTAGTGCAGCATGTCTTTAGGGGCGGCTGCGAGTAGAATAAGTCTTTAATCGTTTTTGTAACAATCCCCATTCACTCTTTGTAGGGTAGTTGTCACCATGGATGAGAATCTTCGTAAAGCCGCGCTGGAATATCACGAACAAGGGCGCCCCGGTAAATTATCTGTTACGCCCACAAAACAGTTAGCCAACCAACGCGACTTAGCACTGGCTTATTCGCCTGGGGTGGCGGCTGCTTGTGAGGAAATTGTGGCTGACCCACAAAATGCTTATCGCTACACCGGTAGGGGTAATTTAGTGGGCGTGATTACTAACGGCACTGCTGTGTTGGGCTTAGGCAATATCGGTGCTTTAGCCTCTAAGCCCGTGATGGAAGGTAAAGCGGTTCTGTTTAAAAACTTTGCGGGTATAGATGTTTTTGATATTGAAATTAATGAAACCGACCCCGATAAGTTAGTGGATATTATTGCTGGGCTCGAGCCTACATTTGGTGGAATTAACCTCGAGGATATCAAAGCGCCAGAGTGTTTCGAGGTGGAGCGCAAGCTGCGTGAACGTATGAATATCCCTGTTTTCCATGATGACCAGCATGGCACGGCGATTTGTGTGGCGGCGGCTTTTTTAAATGGCTTATCTGTTGTTAAAAAAGACCTGAAAAAAGTTAAAGTCGTGGTATCAGGGGCGGGAGCAGCGGCTTTGGCATGCTTGGATCTGATGGTGGATTTAGGCCTGCCCGTGGAAAACATTTGGTTAACTGATATTGAAGGTGTAGTTTACCAAGGGCGTACAGTGCTGATGGATGAAAAAAAGCAGCAGTATGCTCAGTCAACAGAGGCGCGTACATTAGCCGAGGTTATTCCTGATGCCGATGTGTTCTTAGGCCTGTCTGCTGGGGGGGTATTAAAACCCGAAATGGTGGCACAAATGGCACCGCGCCCGTTGATTCTAGCGCTGGCCAATCCCACCCCAGAAATTTTACCCGAGGTCGCACACGCTGTACGTGATGATGTGGTGATGGCGACCGGACGTTCCGATTACCCTAACCAAGTCAATAATGTGCTTTGCTTCCCGTATATTTTCCGTGGTGCTTTAGATATTGGCGCGACGACTATTACACGGGGCATGGAAAAAGCTGCAGTACATGCTATTTGTCAATTAGCTCGTGAAGAGCAAGACGAGCTAGTCGCCGCTGCTTATGGGTTAGACAATATGGAGTTTGGGCCCAACTACTTCATACCTAAACCTTTTGATTCTCGTTTGATTTCTCGTATTGCCCCTGCCGTAGCCCAAGCGGGTATGTTAGAAGGGGTGGCTACCCGCCCGATTAATGATTTCAGCAGTTATATCTATCAGTTGCAGCAGTTTATGTATCGCTCGGGCGCGTTCATGAAGCCAATTTATGGTATTGCCAAAGGCTTGGTTAAAGACGGCGCTAAAGCACGAATTGTTTACGCCGAAGGCGAGGACGAGCGTGTACTGAGAGCAGTCCAAGTGGTGGTGGACGAGAAGCTTGCTAAACCCATTTTGGTGGGGCGACCATCTGTGATCGAGCAGCGTATTGCACGTTATGGTTTGCGCTTACGTCCTGGGGTAGACATTGAAATTACCAATCCAGAACAAGACGAGCGCTTTGATACGTACTGGAAAGCTTACTGGGAGCTACGTTGTCGTGATGGTGTCACACGAGAAATGGCACGAGTGGAAATGCGTAGGCGCTTTACGTTAATTGGCGCTATGATGCTGTACTTGGGCGAGGCCGATGGCATGATTTGTGGTACGGTGGGCACCTATGCGAATCATTTGCGGTATGTGGACGAGGTCATAGGTCAAGCTCCAGGGGCAAAGACTTATGGGGCGATGAACATTTTGCTGCTAGGAGAGCGTACGGTAGCGATTGCAGACACCCATGTCAATGACAACCCTTCTGCTGAGCAGATAGCCGAAATCACCATTGCTTCAGCACAGCGTATGAAAGCACTCAGTATTGAGCCTAAAGCAGCTTTGCTTTCCCGCTCTAATTTTGGCACGGAGCTAACACCCTCTAGTCAGAAAATGCGCGAAGCCTTGCACTTGATCCGTAACCAAGCGCCAGATTTAGAGGTGGATGGGGAGATGCACGGGGATTGTGCCTTAGATGAGGAAATGCGTAAAAGCATCTTGCCGCAAACAACACTCACAGGTTCGGCTAATCTGTTGGTTTGTCCCAACGTGGATGCTGCAAATATTGCCTACAATCTGCTTAAAACAGACCGGGGCGGTAATGTAGCGATAGGTCCGTTTTTGCTGGGGGCAAATGCACCGGTCTCGATTTTGACCGCGACCTCTTCTGTACGCCGTATTATTAATATGACTGCTTTAACCGTTCTTGAGGCCAACGCCAAAGCCAATGCATAGTGTTTAACTTGCGGCTAGGTGTGATCAGAAAGCAGCATTTTGCTTAGGCAGGCGTGGTAATTTTTTACTATGCTTGCCTAAGTCTATCTAAATGGATTAAAAAGCCTCTTTTAATCGTAGTGACATCATTTTTATAGCAGGATTTACACCACCATGATTGGAATCAATCGTATCCACACTATTCAGGAGGCCTGGTAATGAGCCAAGCGACACTGCAAGCTTTACTGCAGAATGGCGGTCTCATTGAGGCTACCGAGTCCCAACAAGAGGGCATTTTTGCTTTGGCACAAGCAGCGGAAATAACCGCTTTGACAGTCGAGTGTGATCGCGCTCGCAGTCGTTCAGCTGTTTTACGCGCAATTGTAAAAGCCGTGGATTTCCCCGAGTTTTTTGGCAATGACTTAGACGCATTGTACGACTGCTTATGTGACACCGTAATGGATCAAAAAACCGGTCTGTATTTGTGGTTTAACAAGCTTCATACGGGGGATCCCTCGTTGGCCGAGGACGCGCAAGCTATTTTAAGTGTTTGCAACGATGTATCGGATTTTGCCAGCACCAAAGATCGCTATTTTGCTTATACGGTGATTCATGCCGGAAAGCATCCTGACCCTGATCCTGGCGTTGCGCCCACGCCTTATTCTGGTAGTGCGGATGATAACTAATCCGTCCACCCTAGCTGGCCGCGAATAGCGCCAACCAGGGCAATTGCAGCGGTTTCGGTGCGCAATACACGTGACCCAAACCGCATCCCCATAGCGCCGGCTTCGAGCGCTATTTCTTTTTCCTCTTCAGACCACCCACCTTCAGGTCCGATTAGTAATACCCAATGATGCGTATTGCTTTGCGCAGCTTGCTTGAGCACCGTAGGAAAGTCGTCTTTGGCATCTGGGTCACAAAAAATAAATTGTGCCTTTGTGCTGTGTTGCTGTATGAGTTGGGGCAGGGTGAGCACCGGATGGACTGGCATGATTTGATTGCGCCCGCACTGCTCACTTGCCGCTTGAGCGATGCGTTGCCAGTGCTGTAGGCGTTTTTCTTGGCGCTCTCCTACGAGTTTTAACGTGCTGTAGCGAGCGGCGATAGGAAATAGTTGTGCAACCCCCATTTCTACGGCTTTTTCGCAAATCCAGTCCATTTTGTCACCCGTGGCGAGACCTTGAGCAACACTGATCGCCCAAGGTAGCTCCCGTTCAATGGCATGATGTGCTCCTATATGGGCGTAGACAAGCTTGCCCTCATATTCGAGGGTGGCATGATATTCACCACCTTGGCCATTAAATAGAACTACAGGGCTTTGGTCAGTTAAGCGCAAAACGCGTTGCATATAATGCGCGAGCTCTTTGGGAAGAAGAATACGTGCTTGGCTTTGTAAAGAATCGGCATAGAAAAAGCGAGGTAAGCTCATAAGTTGTACAAAAACAAAGTAAATGCGTTAAATTAGAGGGCAAATTGTCTGTGCAGAGCAGGGCGGCGCTTTGAGCTGCGCAATAATGGTAAAATCTAACCTTTAGAATTTCTGATTGACTAAATAGGTGCATAGCGACTTTGCTAGCCCTTGTGAGCATATCCCATGGATCTTCCTCCTTCCACCGCAAAAACGATGGCTAATGCGATTCGTGCGTTAGCTATGGACGCTGTTCAACGTGCCAAATCCGGACACCCCGGCGCCCCTATGGGCATGGCTGATATTGCCGAAGTTTTATGGAATCGGCATTTAAAACATAACCCGTCTAATCCTGCTTGGTTAGACCGTGACCGTTTTGTCTTGTCCAATGGTCATGGGTCGATGCTGATTTATGCCTTATTACATTTAACCGGCTACGACTTGTCAATTGAGGAGTTAAAGAACTTCCGTCAGTTGCACTCTAAAACCCCAGGCCACCCAGAGGTCGGTTATACCGCCGGTGTGGAAACCACGACTGGCCCCCTAGGGCAGGGGGTGACTAATGCTGTGGGGATGGCTTTAGCCGAAGCCATGTTAGCCAAAGAGTTTAACCGCCCCAATCACAACATCATTGACCATTTTACCTATGTTTTTCTTGGTGATGGCTGTTTGATGGAGGGGATTTCACACGAAGCGTGTTCTCTTGCTGGCACACTGAAGCTATCTAAGCTCATTGCCCTTTATGATGACAATGGTATTTCCATTGATGGTCAAGTACAGCCTTGGTTTAACGATAACACGCCTGAGCGATTCCGCAGCTATGGTTGGAACGTGATTCCTGCTGTTGATGGACATGATCCTGAGGCCGTAAATGCCGCGATTATTCAAGCGAAGCAGTTTGCGGCTGAAAACAAAGGCCCGACTCTGATTTGTTGTCGCACTGTCATTGGTAAAGGCTCCCCGAATCTAGCCGGCTCTGAAAAATCGCATGGTGCTCCATTAGGTGATGAGGAAATTGCCCTGACTCGCCAAGCGATCGATTGGCCTTATGCCCCTTTTGAGATTCCCGCTGATGTTTACGAGCTGTGGGATGCTAAAGCTCGTGGGGCGCAACTTGAGTCCGCCTGGAACGAGGCCTTTGCCCAATACGAGGCGGCTTATCCAGAGTTAGCAGTCGAACTGCGTCGCCGTATGGCCGGGGAACTTCCTGCTGACTTTGCAGAAAAAGCGCAGGCCTTTATTACTGAGACCACTAAGCAAGCGCAAACCGTGGCCACACGCAAAGCATCCCAATTAGCGATTACCGCTTTGGTGGATGTTGTGCCCGAGATGATTGGGGGGTCGGCCGACTTAACTGGCTCTAACCTAACGAATTGGCCAGGGGTGACGCCCTTACGTGTCGGGGCCGATGGCTTGCAGTTTGGGCGTCATATTAACTACGGCGTACGCGAGTTTGGTATGGCCGCCATTATGAATGGTATGGCGCTGCATGGGGGGTATATTCCTTTCGGTGGAACCTTCCTGACTTTTTCGGATTATTCTCGCAATGCGATTCGTATGGCGGCGTTGATGAAGCAACGCGTGATTCATGTCTTTACACATGATTCTATTGGCTTAGGCGAAGATGGTCCAACCCATCAGTCGGTAGAGCACGCTACCAGTCTGCGTTTAATCCCGAATCTGCATGTTTGGCGTCCTTGTGATACGACAGAAACGGCCGTGGCTTGGGTGCAAGCGTTAACACGCCCTCAAAGTGTGGGGATGGATGTCAAAGACGGGGGGCCGAGCGCATTACTGCTCTCACGTCAAAACCTACCTTTTATTGAGCGTGATGAGCAAACCGTCGCCGCGATAGCTCGAGGCGGTTATGTGTTACGTGATGTGGAGAACCCACAGGCCATTATTATTGCCACCGGCTCCGAGGTTGAAATCGCACTGGCAGCGCAAAAGCAACTAGCGGATAAGGGTATCGCTGTGCGAGTGGTATCGATGCCATGTACGAATGTATTCGATGAGCAGCCGGCCGAGTGGCGTGATCAGGTGTTATTGCCAGGGGTTCCTCGGGTAGCTATAGAGGCTGGCTCGACTATGGGTTGGTATAAATATGTGGGCCTAGACGGTGCCGTTATTGGGTTAGATACGTATGGCGAATCCGCGCCTGCAGGACAGTTGTTTGAGCATTTTGGAATTACCGCGGCTAAGCTTGTTGAGGCCGTAGAAAACGTTTTATAAAGGAGATGTATCCATGACCATTCGTGTCGCGATTAACGGTTACGGTCGTATTGGCCGCATGACATTACGAGCTCACTACGAATACGGTAAAAAACACGGTATTGAGATTGTGGCAGTGAACGCTCCCGGCCAAGACGTCGTTGCACGTCACCTCACCCGTTATGATTCCGTACACGGGCGTTTTAACGCCGACGTGGAGCTATCCGAGGATAATCAGTACTTGATCGTTAATGGCGATCGTATTCGTTTGCTTTCTGAGCGTGACCCTGCCAAGCTGCCTTGGGGGGATTTGAAGGTGGACGTGGTGCTGGATTGTACGGGGCGTTTTACCACTAAGGAAGCCGCTAGTGCGCACTTACAAGCAGGAGCGAAAAAAGTATTGATTTCTGCTCCTGGTGGCAAAGATGTGGATGCCACTGTGGTTTACGGTGTTAACCACGATATCTTAAAGGCCACTGACACGGTGGTGTCGAACGCTTCTTGCACCACAAACTGTTTAGCACCCTTGGTGCAGCCTTTACACCAAGAGCTAGGGGTGGTCAATGGTTTAATGACGACTATTCATGCTTACACCAACGATCAGGTGTTAATTGATGTGGCGCACAAAGACTTACGTCGTGCTCGTGCTGCAGCAGAAAGCATTATTCCCACGAAAACCGGTGCCGCAGCGGCTGTGGGCTTGGTTCTACCCGAGTTAAACGGAAAGCTAGACGGTTTTGCTGTGCGCGTACCTACGGTTAACGTTTCGATGGTAGATCTGACTTTTGTGTCTAGCCGCCCGACAACGGTCGAAGAAGTAAACGGTATTTTGAAAAATGCCGCAGAAGGACGCTTAAAAGGCGTATTGGCTTATTGTGATGAGCCTTTGGTCTCGATTGATCATAATCACAGCACAGCATCCAGTATTGTGGACTCATTGCTGACAAAGGTTTCAGGCAGCTTGGTTAAGGTCTCGGCATGGTATGACAACGAATGGGCATTCTCTGTGCGTATGTTGGATACTACCGCAGCGATGATGGCAGCTAAATAATCGTTTTTAATTGTTAGGCGGGGTTTGACCCCCGCCTTTATTTCGTCTAGACAAAATGAGCATGACTACACATATCACAACATTGGCGGAGCTGGCGGCTGCAGGGCAGCTAAAAGGTAAGCGCGTATTTATCCGTTCCGATATGAACGTTCCATTAAGTAATGGGGAAATCACAGAGGATACGCGTATTAAAGCGTCGTTGCCGGCGATTCGAATGGCTTTGGATGCTGGTGCTGCCGTTATGGTGACCTCGCATTTAGGGCGTCCTAAAGAGGGGGTGGTAGCACCAGAGGATTCTCTTGCGCCGGTAGCAGAGCGTCTATCACGCATGTTGGCTTTGCCTGTGCCCTTGCGTCGTGATTGGGTCGATGGAGTAGAGGTTGCACCAGGGCAGGTTGTGATGTTGGAAAACTGCCGCTGTAATGTTGGTGAAAAAGCGAACGACCCAGAGTTGTCGAAAAAGATGGCGGCATTATGTGATGTCTATGTGAACGATGCTTTTGGAACCGCACATCGGGCTCAAGCCTCTACAGAGGGTATTGCTCGTTTTGCGCCAGTGGCTTGTGCCGGGCCATTGCTAGCGGCAGAGCTAGAAGCATTAGGGCGTACACTAAAAGAGCCCGCACGTCCTTTGGTTGCGATTGTAGGAGGAGCCAAAGTTTCGACAAAGCTTTCTATTTTGCGTGCTTTAGCCGATAAGGTTGATCAGCTCATTGTGGGTGGTGGTATTGCGAATACATTTATGGCAGCACAAGGCTTAGCCATTGGAAAATCGTTAGCGGAAACGGACCAAATCGGTGAGGCCAACGAGGTACTACAGCATATGGCAGAGCGTGGTGCTGCAGTGCCAATACCTGTTGACGTGGTTTGTGCAAAAACCTTTTCTACCGATGCCACAGCAACGATAAAACCAGCAGACAACGTGGCAGAGGACGATATGATTTTAGATATTGGTCCTGAATCAGCACACCAGCTAGCTGATATTTTGCGTAATGCTGGGACTATTGTGTGGAATGGCCCAGTTGGGGTGTTTGAATTTCCCGCTTTTGCTAGTGGTACTCGTACCATTGCTAATGCGATTGCGGATTCGCAGGCCTTTTCGATTGCTGGGGGTGGCGATACATTAGCGGCAATCGCCAAATTTGGTATTGCAGATAAAGTTGGTTATATTTCGACCGGCGGCGGCGCTTTCTTAGAGTTTTTAGAGGGTAAGAAACTTCCCGCTGTGGCCGTTTTAGAAGAACGCGCTCAAGACTAAAGGCAGCATTAATGCTAAAAAAGCAGCCGTTAGGCTGCTTTTTTAATGGGTACTAGTCAGCAGTCGTGACCAAATACGTGGATAATAAAACCCCAAGACAACGGCGCGCACCACCACATAAACAATAAAAGCGCTCCAGAGGCCGGTATTGCCGTAGGGGATAATCCACCATGTGCCCAAGCCAATTAGACAGGCCAAAGCCACCAACGTGGAATTGCGCATGGCTTGGCTATAGGTCACACCAATAAAAATTCCATCCAGTTGAAAAGCAGCAAAAGAGCAGGCGATATAAAGGGCAGCTAAAAAGACATGTTCACTTGCTACCTGTTGTACAACCGGGTCTTTGGTGAGCCATGGAATAAAGTGGTTGCCAAATAAAAAAATGAGTAGTGCCAAACAACAAGCGGTAGCAGCGGCCAGAATAGAAGAGCGCTGTATGGCGAGCTCAAACTGTTTTTGATTGCGCTGTCCATAGGCTTTGCCTACCAGCATTTCAGCGACATTGGCATAACCATCGAGAAAAAATGCAGATAGGGAAACAAACTGTAGCAAGATATGGTTTGCAGCGAGAGTGTGATCACCAAACTGAGCTCCTTGCTTAGCAAACCAAGCAAAGCCAGTAATTAATGCCAAGGTGCGAATCATAATGTCGCTGTTGACTCGAAACAATGCTACGAGGCGAATACGGTCAAAAATGCGTTGGCGTAGTTGCCATAGGCGTTGTTGTGGGTGGCTAATCTCCATTTTTTGAATGACTAGCCAAAGAGCGAACAGCCAGGCCACCCATTCTGCGAGTACGGTACCGAGTGCGATCCCGGCTACACCTAAATCCATGCCAACCACAAAAATCACATTTAGGATCAGGTTAAGACCATTTAAAAGGAGTTGTACCCATAGCAGCTGTTGTGTCCAGCCCATGCCAATTAAAATACCGAGCAGCGCAAAGGTCATCAGTGTGGCTGGTGCACCCCAAATACGGATATAAAAATAATCGCGAACACGAGCATTTACATCGTTACTGGCTTTAAGTAAATAGGTGGCAGTTTGTTCTATGGGAATTTGTAATAGGATAAGTGCAACGCCAATACTGAGGCCCAGTAAGAGCGTACGAAAAAGCAAGGCGTGCAGCTCTTGCTTATCTTTGGCGCCTAGGGCTTGTGCAACAAAGCCGGTGGTACCCATGCGTAAAAAACCAAACCCCCAGTAAACAAAGCTAAAAATCAAAGCGGCTAGAGCGATGGCACCCAAGTCTGCTGCAGAGCCTGTTTGACCAATGACCGCTGTATCAATTAAGCCCAATAAGGGCACAGCGGCATTAGCCAGAATAATAGGAAGCGCTAGACGGAAAAGCTCAGAGTAGGAAAGACGAGACATACGTTAAGCGTCTGGGGACAGGGAAGCTAAAAGCGTCGTGTATCCTTCTAGCGTATTGGGGTAATGAAATAAAAAACCACTGTTAAGTAAGCGCTGATTAGAAAAATGCTTACTTTGGTAGGGAATGCTTGGATCTAGAATAGGCATTGGGGCCTGAATGTGCTTAGCTATATGGGAATATAATTGACGTGCGGGTAGCGGGGTGCTATCGGTTGCTACATAACAAGGCAAAGGTGTATCTAGCGTTAAAAGGTGCGAGCAGACACGTGCCGCATCTTCACTATGGATACGGTTAGCATAGTTATCCATAGCTGGGTTGATGCGCAGCTGCTGTTGGCGTAAGCGCTCAAAAATACGATAACGCCCCGGCCCATAGATACCGCTAAAGCGAACCACACAGAGCTTATCGCCTAATTCCTGCTGTAGCCACTGCTCAGCCTTTAAAAGAGACTCCCCATTAAACGCTGCTGGACGGAGCATGGAGTACTCGTCTTGAGGTACAGCGTCGGCACCGTAAACCGCTGTAGAGGAAATGAAAATAAAACGGGTTAAGGTATTTAGGTTGATGTGCTGTAACAGGTTTTCTAGGCCTTGCTGGTAAATAGCCGTATAGCTTTGCTCCGTGCGATGTGCAGGAGTGGGGCTATAAACCAGATGTGTATAAGGGGCGTTGAGTACACGTAGCGAGTCTGCTTGGGTCACATCGGCAAGCAGGCTTTGTTGAAAACCTTGCGCAGCCGAGTGTCGACGTAGCGCTGTGGTTTTCCAGTCAGCGTTTAATTGAGATACGCTTTTTTGAGCCAAATCACCGGCTCCAATCCAAAGTAATGATTTCATGATGATGCTCAAAAAGAAAAAGCAAAACCCACATCATAACGTAGTTAATTTTTGTTGCAGCCTGCTTCACAGCAGTAAGAGCAAGCTCGGTGTAGAATAGAGCCTAACTGATTAAAATTACACGCTTTTTGATTAGGATAACTATGAGCTCTATGCGTTTACACCGCCAACATCCCGATCAGTTGATTGTGGGGTTGGTTTCTATTTCTGATCGTGCTGCCACCGGACAATACGAGGATCAGGGTATTCCTGCGTTAAAAGACTGGCTTGATAAGGCGGTTGTGCAGCCCTCTCAGTATGTTACGCGTTTGGTAGCCGATGAGCCTCAAGCTATTTCTAATGCTTTAATCGAACTGGTAGATGAGGTCGGTTGTGACTTGGTGTTGACTACAGGGGGCACAGGCCCAGCGCGGCGAGATGTGACTCCAGAGGCGACGTTAGCCGTAGCGACCAAAGAAATGCCTGGCTTTGGCGAGCAAATGCGTCAAATTAGCTTGCGATTTGTTCCTACTGCGATTTTATCACGCCAGGTGGCGGTGATTCGTGAGACAGATTCACATGCAGCACTGATTATCAATTTGCCAGGGCAGCCTAAAGCCATTGCTGAAACCCTAGAGGGTTTAAAAGACGAAGCAGGCCAATCGATCGTGCCCGGTATTTTTGCCGCCGTTCCCTATTGTATTGATTTAATTGGTGGGCCCTATATTGAAACCCACGAGCATGTTGTGAAAGCTTTCCGGCCTAAATCAGCGCGCCGTCAGCCCACGGCTTAAATCAAGCAAGCAAAAAACGGCATTCCCCATTAAAATGACAGTATTCATTATTTGTTTATCTAGGAGATTTCATCATGGCTTTGGTTTCCATGCGTCAGTTGCTGGATCATGCGGCTGAAAATGGTTACGGCATTCCGGCATTTAACGTTAATAACCTAGAACAGGTTCAGGCCATTATGGAAGCCGCCCATGAAACAGATAGCCCTGTTATCATGCAAGCTTCTGCGGGTGCACGTAAATATGCAGGCGAAGGCTTTTTAAAACATCTGATTCAAGCTGCGGTAGAAAGCTATCCACATATTCCTGTGGTGATGCACCAGGACCACGGGCAGTCTCCTGCCGTATGTCAGGGGGCGATAGACCTTGGTTTTTCCAGTGTCATGATGGATGGCTCACTCAAAGAGGATGGCAAAACCGTTGCCGATTTCGAGTACAACGTGGATGTGACGCGTCGGGTTGTTGAAATGGCACATAAGCTCGGTGTTACGGTAGAGGGTGAGCTGGGTTGTTTAGGCTCACTAGAAACCATGCAGGGTGACAAAGAAGACGGGCATGGTTTCGAGGGCACTTTAACACGAGAGCAGTTGCTCACCAGCCCCGAAGAGGCCGCTGAATTTGTGCGCCGGACGCAGCTTGATGCATTAGCGATTGCGATTGGCACTAGCCATGGGGCGTATAAATTTACACGTGAGCCAACGGGTGATATTTTAGCGATTGATCGGGTTAAAGAAATCCATGCGCGCATTCCTAATACTCACTTAGTCATGCATGGTAGCTCCAGCGTACCTCAGGAACTCTTAGCGGAAATCCGCGAGTTCGGTGGCGATATGAAAGAAACTTACGGGGTTCCCGTCGAGGAAATCCAAGAAGCCATTAAATATGGTGTACGCAAAGTTAACATTGATACAGATATTCGCTTGGCAATGACAGCGGCTGTGCGTCGTTTCTTAGTAGAGCATCCATCTAAATTTGACCCTCGCGAGTTCCTAAAGCCCGCACGCGAAGCTGCTAAAGCCATTTGTATTGCGCGTTACCAGCAGTTTGGGGCGGCAGGTAATGCTTCCAAAATTAAACCCATTCCTTTATCCGAAATGGCAGCAAAATACGCAGCAGGCGAGCTTGCTCAACGTGTTGAATAATTAACCATGGTTATGGCGGTGTAATACACCGCCCTTTGTTTTATAGGATATATCGTGCCAGCTCTATATCAAAGCACGCTAAAATCGTTGCCTTTACTTGGCCGCGGCAAAGTCCGTGATATGTATGCCGTGGGCGACGACAAATTACTCATTGTTGCATCCGATCGCTTGTCCGCTTTTGATGTGATTCTTGATGACCCCATTCCCGGAAAGGGGGCCGTGTTAACGCATCTTACCGAATTCTGGTTACAGAAACTGGCATCAATTGTGCCGAATCATGCTACCGGTATTGATCCGTTAACCGTAGTAAGCCCTGAAGAACAACCACTAGTCAAAGACCGCGCGATGGTCGTTAAACGCTTACGCCCTATTATGGTGGAATGCGTGGCGCGTGGTTATGTGGTGGGCTCAGGCTGGGAGGAATACCAAAAAACAGGCGCGATCTGTGGTATTGCATTACCAGCGGGTTTACAACAAGCCCAAAAATTAGCGCAACCTATTTTTACCCCCGCCGCAAAAGCGGAAGTGGGTGAGCACGATGTCAACGTAAGCTTTGATTATGTGGTTGACCAACTAGGGCAAGCGCTTGCAGAAAAGCTGCGTGATACGACCTTGGCTCTTTATCAAGCAGCGGCGGATTATGCTGCGACCAAAGGCATTATTATTGCCGATACGAAATTTGAGTTTGGTCTAGATGAGCAGGGGCAACTTCATTTGATGGACGAGGTCTTAACTCCTGATTCTTCCCGCTTTTGGGATGCTAGCACTTATCAGGTGGGGAGCAACCCGCCATCTTTTGATAAGCAGTTTGTACGTGATTGGTTAGCGGCTCAGGATTGGGATAAAACGGCGCCGGCACCACGTTTGCCGCAGACGGTGATTGAGCAAACGGCAGCTAAATACGCTGAAGCCGTTACACGGCTAGGAGCATAATACGCATGACAGAAGTAAAAGTAGGTATTGTGATGGGGTCCTCATCGGATTGGCCGGTGATGCAACATGCGGCGCAGGTTTTGAGTGATTTTGGCATACCTTTTGAAGCCAAGGTGGTGTCAGCGCATCGTATGCCAGTAGATATGGTGGAATACGGTCAGCAGGCCTCGGCTAAAGGTTACCATGCCATTATTGCTGGGGCAGGGGGGGCAGCGCATCTCCCGGGCATGTTAGCAGCTCTGACAGAGGTCCCCGTATTCGGTGTGCCGGTACCGTCGCGTTATCTCAAAGGCGAGGATTCGCTTTTGTCTATTGTGCAAATGCCTAAAGGCGTGCCGGTGGCAACGTTTGCCATTGGCGAGGCCGGCGCGGCGAATGCTGCTTTGCATGTGGTCGCGAATTTGGCGGTGCATGATGCGGCGCTTAAAACCAAACTAAAAGCCTTTCGGGCACAGCAAACTGAAAATGCGCGTGCTATGCATCTACCTGCTGTTGAAGCGAATTAGTTATGTCAAATGTAGAAACCATTTTACCCAGCCAGTGGCTAGGCATGGTCGGCGGTGGGCAGCTAGCACGCATGTTTTGTTATGCCGCTCAACGCATGGGATATAAAGTCGCTATTTTAGACCCAGATCATTTTAGTCCCGCAGGAGCCGTGGCGGATAAACATATTTGTGCTGCCTATGATGATACGGCTGCTTTGCAGCAGTTAGCAGAGCTTTGCCCAGCTATTACAACAGAGTTTGAGAACGTACCTGCCCAAAGTTTGAACCGTCTGGCTGAGCACAGTCGGGTGACCCCAAGCGGCGAGGCGGTTTCTGTGGTGCAGGACCGTATTCGAGAAAAGCAATTTATTAGCAAAGCGGGTGTGCCGGTGGTACCACATTGTGTGGTCCATAGTATGGAAGATTTGTTGAAAGCCGATGCCGCATTGTTTCCGGGCATATTAAAAGCAGCACGCTTTGGTTATGACGGTAAAGGCCAAGCTCGCGTACAAACAAAAGAGCAAGCCTTAGAGGCTTTTGCAAATTTCGGTCAGGTTGCTTGTGTGCTGGAATCCTTACAGCCTCTAGAGGACGAAATCTCTGTTGTTGTGGCGCGTAGCTTAGATGGAAAAACCGCAATTTATACACCGTCGCATAACCAACATCGAGATGGGATTTTGGCAGTATCAACCGCAGCAAATCCTTGTCGCTTGACCCCTTATCATGAGCAAGCCAAAACTGCTGCCATCGCTATTGCCGAATCCCTAAATTACTATGGCGTGTTGTGTGTGGAGTTTTTTGTTTTGGCTGATGGCACATTATTAGCCAATGAAATTGCTCCACGCCCACATAATAGTGGACACTTTACGATAGAAGCCTGTTTAAGTAGCCAGTTTGAACAACAGGTGCGCGTGATGGCGGGCTTGCCTTTAGGCTCCCCTCAAGATCTACAGCTGTCTAAGATGTTCAACTTGTTAGGGGATCTTTGGTTTGATGAGCACGGTCATCACCAGGAGCCTAACTGGAGTGCGTTATTAGCGCTGCCAGGGGTATATTTGCACTTGTATGGCAAGAATGAAGCCCGAAAAGGGCGCAAAATGGGTCATGTCACACTCTTGGCGCCCAATGCGAAACAGCTACAGGCAAAAGCGCTCCAAGTGGCTGAAATTCTAGGCTTTGATTGGTATGAGTAAGCAGTTAGACGCATTGGTTCATGATGCGGCACAGCGCTTAGCCAAAGGCCAGTTGGTCGCCTTTCCGACAGAAACGGTCTATGGGTTGGGGGCGGATGCCTCTAACCCCCAGGCGGTTCGCGCGATTTTTTCTGCCAAAGGGCGTCCGGCTGATCATCCAGTGATTGTGCATGTGGCTGTGGATGCAGATATCACGCCTTGGGTGGCATCGATTCCAGAGGAAGCCACGAAACTGATGCAGGCTTTTTGGCCTGGGCCTTTAACTTTGATTTTACCTAAAGCCAAGGCAGTAAACGCGTTAGTCACAGGGGGGCAGGATACCATTGGGATACGTTGTCCCTCGCACCCAGTGGCACAGGCACTATTAAAAGCTTTTGCGCAGATTACCGCGAACCCATCGGCGGGGGTCGCAGCGCCCTCGGCGAATCGTTTTGGGCAGGTGTCACCGACAAAAGCACAGCATGTGCGTGATGAGTTT
This sequence comes from Paenalcaligenes sp., assembly GCF_030152715.1. Taxonomy (NCBI): domain Bacteria; kingdom Pseudomonadati; phylum Pseudomonadota; class Betaproteobacteria; order Burkholderiales; family Alcaligenaceae; genus Paenalcaligenes; species Paenalcaligenes sp. The sequence continues at coordinate 42,051 of NZ_JASLIX010000066.1, read as the reverse complement.
CCTGATCTGGACCCTGATACGCTATTTATTTTAGCGGGGGGGGATGCGGATGTTGGCATTGAGTCCACAATTGTTGATGTATCGCGTGTGGCTGAGGGGATAGCGCCTGTGGTGCTGCGCCCAGGTCATATTACGGCACAACAGATTGCTCGTGTTTTACAGCAGGACTTAGGGCAAAAAAGTACGCCGAATACACCACGTGTATCTGGATCGCTTAAGGCGCATTATGCGCCACGCACGCCATTATATTTGGTCTCGGCAGAGCAGATAGAGCAGCTAGCGGCGCCTAATAGTGTAGCGGTTGTGATCGATGCATCGCCGCCGTCTGTAGTGCCGTGTTATCAAGCCCCTGCAGTACCAGAGCATTTTGCAAGTCAACTCTATAGTATGTTACGTCAGTTGGATCAGCAGGGATATAGTGCGATTTATGTACAGCAGCCGCCTCACAATGAGGCTTGGGAGGCGGTAAATGATCGCTTAGCTCGTGCGGCAGCGGCGTTCAGCTAAAAAGTCTTGTACCGCTTTAGTCACGGCTTCGGGCGCGTCAATATAAGGGGTATGGCGACAGTGCTCCAGCACGCATAACGTGGTTTGCTGGGGCAGGTGGCGTTGAATAATGTGGATCTGATCCAAAGAAGCATACTCATCTTCGGTGCCTTGGATGGCTAAAATAGGGCAGCGAATAGTCTGAATATCACGCTCTATATTCCATGTTTTTTGGTAGCTCTCGTCACCCCAAACTGTTGCCCAGCCCCAAAAGGCTGAGTCCACATCCGCGTGATAACGAGCAAGACGTTGTTTTAAATCTCCGTGCTGGTACCAATGAATTGCTTTTTGTACGGATTGGGTGCTTTGTGCCTCGATGTAAATATGCGGTGCTAAAACGATAATGTCTTGGGCAAGGCTGTTGGGCAGAGCGGCGTATAACAAAGCAATGGTGCCACCATCACTATGACCAAAAAGACTAAAAGGTTGGTCAATGCCTAAGGCTTGGAGCAAAGCGGGTAGAGCCTGTTGTGCTTCGATGTGCAGATAATCGCCTTGCCAAATTTCGTCGCTAGGGCGAGGGCTACTGTTGCCATAGGCGTAACGGGAATAGACTAAGCCCCTATAGCCAAGGACATGGCAGAGCTGATCGGGCCAATGCTGCCAATGGGCAACAGAGCCCAGACCCTCATGTAAAAAAATCATTAAAGGTGCGGCAGGATCTTGGACTCCTACCCATTGGTATTCAATATTTCTGTCTCTACCATTCCAGTGTAAGCGAATGGTTTGTGTGGTTTTCATCATGATGGTTTTTTAATAAAAAAGCGACTGAAAAGCAGTCGCTTATTGAACCAGAATCAATGCGCTTAGCTCAAATGCGCATTCAGGCATTTGCTTAACTCGAACATACTGATTTGATCTTTGCCAAAAATGGGCTTGAGTTTTGCATCGGCATTAATATTACGGCGATTTTCTGGGGCCTGTAAATCATGCTTTTTGATGTATTCCCACATTTTTTTTGTTACTTCGGTACGAGGTAACGGTTTTTTGCCTACGATCTCGGCTAGCTCTGCGCTTGGGGTCATGGGTTTCATGAAACCGCTATTAGCCGTTTTTTTGGTGGTTTTAGCCGTTTTAGTGGATTTTGCCGCTGTGGTTTTGGTGGCTTTTGCCATGGCTTGCTCCTATAAGAAAGTCGCAGATGATAATTAGGCGGGTTGTCAGCCTTATGAAAACATAGCATGCTATGGCTATTTAATCTTCGCTGACAGGAATTATTCCTCCATTTCTTTATTTTATCCATAGAAACCGTACGAATGACACCACAAACACCTTTATTAACAGAACTTCACAGCTTGCTGCCAGAGCTTCGAGCAATACGGCAGCAAATTCATGCTTTTCCAGAGCTAGGGTTTGAGGAGCACCAAACGGCGGCATTGGTAACACAGTTTTTGCAAGATCATGATATAGATGTGACAACAGGTATTGGAAAAACAGGTGTGGTCGGTGTTTTGCGCGGGCTAGGTCCGGATAATGGACGTTGGGTAGGGTTAAGAGCCGATATGGATGCACTACCTATTCAAGAGCGTACAGGGTTAAGCTACCAGTCAACTGTGGCCGGTAAAATGCATGCTTGTGGGCATGATGGGCATACAGCGATTTTATTGGCGACAGCGGCGTATCTCGCTAAACACCGAGATTTTTCTGGCACAGTATGTTTTATTTTTCAGCCCGCTGAAGAAGGTTTAGGGGGTGCCCAAGCTATGATTGAGGATGGCTTGTTTGAGCGCTTTCCTTGTGATGCGATTTTTGCGTTACATAATTGGCCTAGCTTGCCCCCTGGGTATATTGGCGTCAATGAGGGGGCGATGATGGCTGCAGCAGATAGTTTTGAGATAACTATCACTGGACATGGGGGCCATGGGGCGCACCCCTATCAGGCCAAAGACCCCTTGGTTGCTGCTGCGCATTTAGTGACGGCTTTGCAAAGCATTGTGGCACGTAATATACATCCCTTTGACTCCGCTGTGCTCACGGTGTCAGCTATGCAGGCAGGAGATTTGTCGGCATATAGTGTCATACCTGATACGGCGCACCTGAGTGGGACGGTACGTACGTTTTCTGAGGCCGTGCAACAACATGTTCAGCAGCGCATGCAGCAAGTGTGTGATGGGGTGGCGGCGATGTTTGGGGTACAGGTAGCACTGCGTTATATGCCGTTATTTCCAGCCACGATTAACACACCACATTATGCGAGGTTAGTGGCACAGGTTGCCACAGAGTTATTTGGGGCGGCGCAGGTGGATGACCAGTTGACTCCATCGATGGGGGCTGAGGATTTTGCGTTTATGTTGCGTCAGTGCCCGGGGGCATACTTTCGTTTGGGGCAGGGGGGCGCAGAGCAAGGGCGGGTGTTGCATAATGCCCAGTTTGATTTTAATGATGCGGTGATTCCGCACGGTGCTGCGATGTTTATACGGATAGCGCAGCAGTTTCTAGCAACAACAGATTCTCTATAGGATGAAAATAACGGTGGCTACAGAGCAATTACGAATTCGACGACCCGATGATTGGCATGTGCATTTACGTGATGGGTCCGTATTAGCGTCGGTGGTAGCGCATACGGCCCGACAGTTTGCGCGTGCGATAGTGATGCCTAACCTTACTCCGCCTGTGACAACTACAGAGCAAGCGGTGGCTTATCGTTCTCGGATTATGTCGGCATTGGCTGCGCAAGACTCGCCTTATACTTTTACGCCGTTGATGACTTTATATTTGACTGATAATACCCCGGCATCTGAAATTGAAAAAGCCAAGGCGTCTGGCGTAGTGCATGCGGTCAAACTTTATCCTGCGGGTGCGACGACAAACTCTGATGCGGGCGTAACGGATTTGTTGAAATATGGCGGTGCGGTGTTAGAGGCCATGCAAAAACATCAGTTGCCGTTGTTGGTACATGGCGAGGTCACAGATCCGGACGTTGATGTTTTTGATCGAGAGGCAGTATTTATTGATCGGGTGATGTTGCCTTTACGACATCAGTTTCCTGAGCTTAAAGTGGTGTTTGAGCACATTACCACTAAAGAAGGGGCGGACTATGTCATGCATGCTGAGGGGCCTGTAGCCGCCACCATTACCCCCCAGCATTTACTGTATAACCGTAATGCTTTATTTCAAGGGGGCTTGCGTCCACATTGGTATTGCCTTCCTATTTTAAAGCGAGAGGTACATAGACAAGCTTTGTTGGCTGCGGCTACAAGTGACAGCCCCCGCTTTTTCTTAGGAACAGATAGTGCGCCCCACGTAAAAGGACAAAAAGAAAAAGACTGTGGTTGTGCGGGGTGCTATTCTGCATTTCACGCCTTGGAACTGTATGCAACCGCTTTTGAGTCAGTAGGTAAGTTAGATCGCCTAGAGGCATTTGCGAGCTTAAATGGCCCCGCTTTTTATGGGTTGGAGCCAAATACAGAGCATGTGACGCTAGAGCGGGCGCCGTTGGCTATTCCACAGGCGCTCGCATTGGCTAATGATCAGATTGTGCCCTTGGCGGCGGGAGAGTCATTGCCTTGGCGTTTTGTTAGTTAAACAGGCAAAGAGTCAAGCGCGCTTTTCTAGGCAGGCAGATCGGTTTTGTGAAGCGCGCTGTTAGGCTAGTCCCCTTTTTTCTCTTCTAGCTGCTCCCATCGGTCAAAGAGCCCCATGAGGTCTGCTTCGAGCTGGGCAAGCTGCTGGTTAATGGCTTCGGCTTTATCATTGCCTTCGCTATAAAGATTGGGGTCGGCCAATTGCTCGGCAAGCTCGGCTTGCTGGGTTTCGATGGCGGCGATTTTTTCCGGTAGCTCAGCTAGCTCCTTTTCCTCCCAGGGGGCGAGGCGATTTTTATTGCTAGGGCGAGGGCTTGGTGTGGGGGCTGGAGCGGCTTTAGGCGCTGGTGCTTTTTCAGCCACTTTGCTTGGTGTAGGCTCTGGTTCAGGGCGTTGAGCAAGCCACTCGTCATAGCCGCCGATGTATTCGCCCCATTTCCCGTTTCCTTCGGCAGCGATCACTTGAGTGACCACATTATTTAGAAAAGCGCGGTCATGGCTAACTAGCATAACCGTCCCACTGTATTCGGTGAGAAGCTGCTCTAATAGCTCAAGGGTTTCAATATCTAAGTCGTTGGTGGGTTCATCCAGTACCAGCACATTTGTTGGTTGAGCAAACATACGGGCTAAAGCCAACCGAGCGCGCTCGCCCCCGGATAGGGTTTTAACGGGCGAATTTGCTCGCGCAGCCGGGAAGAGAAAATCCTCTAAATAGCTCATTACGTGCTTGCGCTGACCCCCAATCTCCACCCATTCTGTGCCTGGGCTAATGGTTTCTTTGAGGGTGGCATTTTCATCCAGGTTAGCGCGCATTTGATCAAAATAACCAATGTTTAGCTGAGTCCCGTGTTTGATCTGGCCCTGAGTGGGAGTTTGCAAGCCGAGTAAGATACGTAGCAAAGTGGTTTTACCGGCGCCGTTTGGTCCAATCAGACCGATGCGGTCACCACGCATAATAACAGTAGAAAAGTCGTCGATTAGCGTTTTATCATCATAGATTTGATAAATGTGCTCGGCTTCGATTACGATTTTGCCTGACTTGCGCCCCTCTGCAATAGCAAAATTCACATTACCAGAGCGCTCACGTCGCTCTGCGCGTTCACGTCGTAACGCTTCTAGACGGCGTACTCGCCCTTCGTCGCGTGTGCGCCGTGCTTGCACGCCGGTACGAATCCAGACTTCTTCTTGTGCAAGAAATTTATCAAATTTAGCATTTTGTTGTGCTTCGGCTTCTAGCCATTCGGCTTTACGTTCTTGCCACTTAGAAAAGTTGCCGGGGAAGCTAAAAATTTGGCCTCGATCCAGTTCAATAATGCGGGTGGCTACCGCATCTAAAAAAGCACGGTCATGGGTGATCACCACAACACTGCCTTTAAACTGTTTAAGCTGTTGCTCTAGCCATAAAATCCCATCGAAGTCTAAATGGTTTGTGGGCTCATCGAGTAATAATAGGTCGGGCTCATCCGCCATAGCTTTAGCCAAAGCCACGCGTTTACGTGTTCCACCAGATAGGGCGTCGGTATAGGCTTGGCCATCTAAGCCCAGTTGGTCAATAAGAGCGCCTACACGGCCCACGCGCTGCCAGTCTTCTGTTTCAGCATAGTCACCACACAAGTAATCATAAATAGTGGTTTGGGCAGGAAGCTCTGGTTCTTGTTCCACGGTGGCCACACGTAAACCACTTTTGAACATGATTTCGCCTTCATCAGGCTGTAAGCGTTGATCGATGAGTTTTAGTAGTGAGGATTTGCCTGTGCCATTGCGCCCGATAAGCCCGCACCGCTCATTATCATAAATAATGAGGTCAGCTTGATCTAACAAGGGGTAATGACCAAAGGCGAGTTGTACGCGGTTTAGCGTTACGAGATGAGTAGACATAGGCAAAATTAAAATAAAAGATGAATGTTTATATTGTCGCAGGTTACAATAAGGTTGTGGGGCAGGTCGGGCAATCGCGGGATCCCCGAGGAAGGTCCGGACTCCATAGAGCAAGATAGCGGCTAACAGCCGTCTGGCAAGGCATGCGCCGAGCCAAGGAATAGGGCCACAGAGACGAGACTGCGTCGGGGGCATATCTATTATATGCACTGGTACGGCTATCTCCGTACTGTTTGGTGTGTTTCACACCATAACGATGCAGGGTGAAACGCGGTAACCTCTATCTGGAGCAACATCAAATAGGCATATGCAGGTGTTCAAAGCACCGAAAGGGCGGCTCGTCCGAATATGCGGGTAGATGGCTTGAGCGTATGGGTAACCATACGCCTAGATGAATGATTGCCAGCCTGATCAGGCTTACAAAATCCGGCCTATAGACCTGTCCCACCTTCTTATTCTTTCCATATTGTATCTATATGTAAAAACCGTATCCTGATAATTCATCAGGAGGGTATGGCTTGTTACATTTTACTTTTAGATTCAGATTCAATTTATTGATTTTATAGGGTTTTCTCTTGATTTAATTTGAAATGAATCCGAATCTAAGTGATTGTTGTAATTGAAAAAAATCGTTCAGAGTCTTGACCCTACGACTCGCATGGCTTAGAGTGGGAAAAAGTGGGTTTTTGTGGAAAAGGATGGGTCGGGTGTTCCAAGGCAGTAGTGCGCTTAGCCTCGATGCTAAGGGTCGCATGACGATCCCTACGCGTCATCGAGCCGTCTTAATGACGGAGGAATCCGGCCGCCTGACTTTGACACGACACCCTGATGGCTGCTTAATCCTCTATCCCCGTTCCACGTGGGAGCAAAAGCGTGAACAAATTGCGGCTTTGCCTATGTCAGCGAGGGCGTTGCAACGGCTGATGCTTGGCTCTGCACAAGACGTGGACATTGATTCGGCTGGGCGTATTTTGATCAGTCCTGAACTACGTCAAGTCGCCAGTCTGCACAAAAATGTCATGCTGTTAGGTTTAGGTGCTCACTTTGAACTCTGGGACGCTGAGCAACTCGAACTTCGCCAAGCCGCAGATTTGGCTCAAGGCCTACCCGAGTCTTTAGATCATTTTTCTCTTTAATCGGCTAGTCATGGAACTCAAACACCGTTCCGTTTTATTGGAACCTACGGTTTCTGCATTGATCGCGCCTGCATTTAAAGCGCGGCGCTGGTCTGTGCCCGATACCACCTTTGCCCCTAAAGACGGGGTTTTTGTCGACGCAACATTTGGGCGTGGTGGGCATAGTCGATATTTATTACAGTTTCTCTCCCCTAAGGCCCGCCTTATTGTTTTTGATAAGGACCCTGCGGCTATTGCTTATGCTCAAGCCTTAAGCGCCGAGGATACGCGTGTAACAGTGGTACATGCTGGTTTTGCGCAGATAGCAGAGCGCTTAGCCGTTTTAGGGGTAGATCAGGTTGATGGCGTCATGATGGATCTGGGGGTATCTTCGCCTCAGCTAGATGATGCTGATCGTGGTTTTTCTTTTATGCGCAATGGTCCTTTGGACATGCGTATGGATAACTCAACCGGCCCTACGGCCGCAGAATGGTTAGCTACAGCTGACCTAGATGATATTAAGGAGGTCATCGCAGATTATGGCGAAGAACGGTTTGCTTTCCAGATTGCAAAGGCGATTACAAGTCGCCGCGAATCCAGCCCGCTACGTACCACGCATGATCTCGCCGAGCTGGTCGCCAGCACCGTCCGCACGCGGGAAAAGAATCATCACCCAGCCACTCGGACCTTCCAGGCTATACGGATTTTCCTCAACCGCGAGCTCCAGGAGCTTACGGATGCGCTCCCGTCAATCTTAAGCCTATTAAAAACAGGCGGTCGTTTGGCAGTAATTAGCTTTCACTCCCTAGAGGACCGGATCGTTAAGCAGTTTATTACTGGCGCAGCTAACCCAGCGATGCAGTATGCACGGTTACCTATTGCAGAAAAAGATTTGCCTTCGGCGTGGTTAGAGAGTCTTGGGCGGGTTTTGCCTAGCGCAGAGGAAATTGAGCACAATGTGCGTGCTCGCTCAGCGGTATTACGGGTGGCCCAGCGTACGGCTGCACCTTTGGCTTCTGGGTGGCAACAGCAGTTAGCAGCGGCTATTGACTATTCAGCCGTAGCGGGGGCGCACTCCAAACGCGGAGGGCGCCGATGAATTTACGTATTTGGGTCCCTATCTTAGCGTTGTTAGTGATGGCATCGGCGATTTATTTAGTTAATACGCGCTATCAGTCTCGTGCGCTTTTTATTAAAAGCGAGCAGCTACAGTTACAGGCGCAAGAGCTGGATGTGGCGTGGCGCCATTTACAATCGGATCGTGCTGAGTTAGCGCGTAATGCGCGTATTGATCGTATTGCCCGACAAGACTTAGCACTTTACCCCGCGGATCTAAGTCGCACGGTTTATATTCAAGGTAAACCCTCGATTCTACCGCCACGGGGGGCTCAGCCATGAGGCCTAGGGATCATAAATTACGTCACAAGCAGCCCGCCATTAGTTTACCGTTATGGCGGGCTAGATTCGTTTTACTGTGTATCTTATTGGCTTTTATCGCGTTGATTGCGCGAGCTTTACATTTGCAAGGGCTGACTACGGACTTTTTACAAGCCCAGGGTGAGCGTCGCTATTTGCAAGAATTAAGCTTACCTCCTATCCGTGGGAAAATTTTTGATCGTAGTGGCAAAGTCGTTCTAGCCTCATCGGTATTGGTGAAGGCAATTTGGGCTAACCCTCAGAATACGGCGCGAGCTACGGATGCACAGCTGAGTCAAGTCGGTGAGTTACTTCAGTTACCACTCTCAGAGGTAAAGCGCTTGATAGCTAATGGTGGGCGAGAGTTTGCTTACTTAAAGCGTCAGGTGGAATTAGATACCGCTGAGAAAATTCTAGCCTTAAAAGTGCCGGGTATTGGTACCCGTGATGAATTACGACGGGTTTACCCCGAAGGTGAAACCGTTTCACAAATTGTTGGGATTACCGATATCGATGGTAAAGGGAGTGAGGGCTTAGAGCTTGCGTTTAACACAGAGTTAGCAGGGCAGGCTGGTTCCCGAAAGGTCTTACGCGATCGTTTAGGCCATATCCTTGAGGATGTGGCCGAGGTCATACCACCTCAGCATGGCAAAGATATTTACTTATCTCTGGATGCTGGGATTCAGTACGACACATTTTCAGCTTTAACCAAAGCAATGGCAGAAAATAATGCCGATGCCGCTAGTGCGGTGGTGGTAGATGTGCAAACCGGTGAGATCTTAGCTTTGGTGAACCTGCCCACATTTGATCCGGCCAAACGCAGTACTATCCGCCCTGAGATGACTCGGAACCGAGCGCTGACGGATACGTTTGAGCCGGGCTCTACGATGAAGCCTTTTACAGTGGCTTTGGCGCTAGACCTAAAACGTATTGGACTAAATACAAAGTTCAATACCGGTAGTGGGCAGTATCGCTATCAGGGACATACGATTACTGATGTCAGCCGCCATAATGGTGTCTTAGATGCGGCTGGGATTCTTCGACGTTCCAGCAATATTGGGATGACGATGATATCAGAGCTACTCACCTCAGAGGAGATGTGGCAGGCTTTTACCGCCCTTGGCTTTGGGCGTGCACCACAAATCGGCTTCCCTGGGGCAGTTTCTGGTCGTTTGCGTCCTTGGGATCGGTGGCGACCCATCGAGCGAGCAACGATGGCTTATGGCTATGGCTTGTCGGTGTCATTAATGCAAATGGCACAAGCTTATACGGTGTTTGCTCGAAATGGCGATATGGTATCGCTTTCGTTAATAAAGCGCGAAACCAGCCCCACCAGTGTTCAGGTATTTAGGCCCGAGGTAGCACAAGCAGTACGAGCTATGCTCGAAGCCGCGGCAGGCCCTGATGGGGCTAAACTCGCTCAGGTACAAGGCTATCGGGTTGCGGGTAAAAGTGGTACGGCCAGAAAAATTGTCAATGGTCAGTATAGCCGCTCGCGTTACCGTAGCTCTTTTGTTGGTTTTGCACCAGCAGGTAACCCTCGTATTGTGGTTGCTGTCAGTATTGATGAGCCTAAAGGGCATTATTTTGGTGGAAGGGTGGCGGCACCTGTGTTTTCAGAGATTGTTGCCAGTAGCCTGCGCCGATTGGATATAGAGCCGGATGAGCCGGTAGATGCATTGGTGGCGGCAAACCCCAATCAGGAGAAAAAACAATAATGCAAGCATTACAAATAGTAGATTGGTTAACGGCGCAAGGGGTATCGACTTCTGCGCACTTGTGTTTGGATTCGCGTGCAATTCAAGCAGGCGATGTGTTTTTTGCTTGCTCAGGCTTGCATTCAAATGGACATGAATACATTGATCAGGCGATTGCGGCAGGAGCAGCTGCTGTGGTGCAGGATCAGGCACATGCACGTGCCACGTCGGTGCCAACCCTAGAGGTAGAGAATCTGAGTGCTTTGCTAGGGGCCATTGGTCACGAATGGTATGGCCGTCCCTCTGAGCAAATGACTGTCATTGCCGTGACGGGAACAAATGGCAAAACATCTTCTGTACAGTGGATTGCTGCCATGCTGAATAACTCGGGTGTTTCATGCGGCACAATTGGCACCTTAGGGGTGAGTCTACCTGATGGAACAAATCTAGGTGGTGTGCTGACAACCCCAGATGTCTTAACTATGCATCGTAGTTTAGCAGCGATGCATCAAGCCGGAGCAAACTTAGTGGCTCTCGAAGCCTCCTCTATCGGCTTAGAACAGGGGCGTTTAGATGCGGTAGCGATAGATATCGCGGCTTTTACGAATCTGTCTCATGATCATTTGGACTATCATCAAACCTTAGCTAACTATAAGGCAGCAAAACGTCTTTTATTTCAATGGCCGCGTTTACGCTTAGCCGTGATCAATCAAGATGATGCATTTGGACGTGAACTCTTAACAGAGGCTCAGGCGCAACGAGTATTAAGTTACTCCATGAAGGATGCGTCCGCTGACTTGTACGCGGATGATGTACATACTGGTGCCGATGGGCAGGTTTTTAATTTAATTGAAGCGCATGGTACAGCGCAGATCCTAACGCACTTGCTAGGTGATCATAACGTTTCTAACCTGTTATTGGTGGCCGCCGTGCTTTTAGAGCTAGGCTGGCCGGTCGCTAAGATTGCTCGTTTAATGGCAACGTTAGGCCCAGTGCCCGGTCGTTTGCAGATCGTAAAACCGTTGGCAGTAGGCGAGCATCGTCCTTTGCCCTTAGCAGTGGTGGATTACGCCCATACGCCCGACGCCCTAGAACATGCTTTACTTTCTTTGCGTGAGGTCGCTCAGGTGCGACAAGGCAAACTTTGGTGTGTTTTTGGTTGTGGTGGGGATCGTGATACGGCTAAGCGTCCGCTCATGGGGGATATTGCGAGTCGACTGGCGGATCAGGTGGTGGTTACCACTGATAACCCTCGTAGTGAGTCCGCTCAAGCGATCGCAGAGCAGATTTTAGCAGGTATAACAACACGTCATGTACATACAGAGCTAGACCGAGCTACAGCAATACTACATGCGTTATGGGCAGCAGAGCCCAATGATATCGTGTTGATTGCAGGTAAAGGCCATGAAACTTACCAAGAGATCCAAGGCCAGCGCTATGTCTTTGATGATACGCATTGGGCAGGTTTTGCATTAACTTGGCTACGCCATGTCTCTATTTGTACCGATACCCGACGCTTGCAAGCAGGGCAGCTTTTTGTGGCTTTGCAAGGGGAACAATTTGATGGTCATGATTATGTGCAAATGGCCAAAGAAAAAGGGGCGGTAGCGGCCATTGTGGCTCGCCCTGTTGACGTGTCTTTACCCCAGTTTGTCTTAGGGGATACGCAGGCGGTGTTAACCAAGGTCGCTACATTATGGCGACAGCGTTTTGCTATCCCCGTTGTGGCTGTAACGGGGAGTAATGGTAAAACCACAACCAAAGAAATGATAGCGGCCATTTTTGCACAATGGCTAGGTACGGATAATACATATTTAGCTACAGAGGGAAATTTAAATAATCAACTCGGGGTGCCACTTTCCGTGTTGCGCTTGCGTCCTTCGCATCAGGCTGCAGTTTTTGAGTTGGGGATGAACCATCCTGGGGAAATCGCACCTTTAGCACAGGTGGCGGCGCCGACGATTGCGTTGGTGAATAATGCGCAGCGAGAGCATCAAGAATACCTACACACGGTGGAGGCTGTAGCCCAAGAAAATGGTAGCGTGATCACCGCTTTGCCAGAACAAGGGGTGGCCGTATTTCCAGCTGATGATACGTACACACCATTGTGGCAGCAGTTAGCCGGGGCGCGACAAACCTTGTGCTTTGGTCTAAATGAGCAAGCGGTGGTACGTGCGGAAAACATCCATGCCGATGCAACCGTAACCCGCTTTCGTTTGGTCATGGGTGCAGATAGTGCCGCTGTGCACTTGCCTGTTCCTGGGGTTCATAACTTACGTAATGCTTTAGCCGCAGCAGCATGTGCGCAGGCTGCTGGAGCCCCCCTTGCTGCGATTGTTACGGGCTTGGAGTCTTTCCAAGCAGTGGCAGGACGCATGCAGCTTAAACCTTTACCTAATGGAATGCAGTTAATTGATGATAGCTATAACGCCAATCCGGATTCGGTGCGAGCGGCTATTGACGTTTTGGCACAGCTCAAAGGGAAAAAAATCCTTGTTTTAGGCAATATGGCAGAAGTTGGAATCCATAGTGGGGCAGTGCATTCCGAAGTGGGTGCTTATGCTCGGGAACAAGGCATTGATGTGTTATTGGCCTTAGGCAACGATGCTCAAAAAGCCGCTGATGCTTTTGGAGAGGGTGCATGTGGCTTTGAGAGTTTAGATGAATTAATTGCTCAGCTATTGCAGGCCATGCCGGCACAAATTGTAGTCAAAGGCTCTCGTAGTACACGCATGGAGCGGGTCGTAGAAGCCGTAGAGCAGTATTTTACGGAGAACCAGAATGCTTCTTGAATTAGCCCGCTGGTTGGCTGAATCACATATTCGAGCCTTTGGTGTATTTGAATACATCACACTACGAGCGGTGTTAGCATGTGCCACATCGCTAGTTATTGGCTTATGGTGTGGTCCATGGGTGATACGACGTTTGACAGAAATGAAAATCGGTCAGGCTGTACGTAGTTATGGCCCAGAGAGCCATCTACAAAAAAATGGTACCCCAACGATGGGGGGGGTGCTGGTGCTGATTTCAATCGGGGTCAGTACTTTATTGTGGGCAGACTGGACAAACCGCTTTGTATGGGTGGTATTGCTGGTGACTTTTGGTTTTGGTTGGATTGGTTGGGCAGACGATTATAAAAAAGTGGTGCATCGAGACCCAGAGGGCATGTCCTCCCGGCAAAAGTTTTTTTGGCAAACCGTCATTGGTATTGTTGCCTCGGTGTATCTCACATTTGCGGTCTCTGCGCCAGCCACAGGGGACTTATGGCCTTTGTTTAAAGCGTGGGTACTAAGCGGTTTTACGATGCCTTTGCCCACTCAGGCAGATTTAATTGTGCCCTTTTTCAAGAGCATTAGTTATCCCCTGGGGGTGTTTGGTTTTGCGGCGCTAACGTGGTTTGTAATTGTAGGCTCGAGCAATGCGGTTAACCTGACGGATGGGTTAGATGGTTTGGCCATTATGCCAACGGTGATGGTGGGCAGTGCCTTGGGTATTTTTGCCTATGTTGTAGGGCGTGTGGATTACTCCAAGTATTTGCTCTTTCCTTATATTCCTGGCGCCTCAGAGCTTATGGTTATTTGTGCTGCGATTGCGGGTGCCGGTTTGGCCTTTTTATGGTTTAACGCCTATCCTGCCCAAGTATTTATGGGTGATGTGGGAGCGTTAGCCTTAGGGGGCGCCTTGGGTACGATTGCTGTGATCGTTCGTCAGGAAATCGTATTTTTCATTATGGGTGGGGTCTTTGTGGTTGAGACACTTTCCGTAATGATGCAGGTCACGTGGTTTAAATACACTAAAAAGCGTTACGGAGAAGGAAGGCGTATTTTTAAAATGGCGCCTTTACATCATCATTTCGAGGTCAGTGGTTGGAAAGAAACCCAAGTGGTGGTGCGTTTTTGGATTATTACCATGATGCTCGTATTGATTGGTCTTTCCACATTGAAATTACGATGAACAGCCCTATATTTTCCACCTCTCAAAATGGCTTTACACTGATTCTCGGGTTAGGGGAAACAGGTCTTGCTGCGGCACATTGGTATTTACGTCAACAGTTGCCCGTACGTTTGGCCGACACGCGACCGCATTATCAAGATTATATCGATCAACTACACCAGCAGTACGAGATCGCCGCTATAGAGGTGGTTCTTGGCGCAGCGGCGATGCAGCTAGATGTGCTTGATGGGGTGCAAACCGTAGTATTGAGTCCAGGCCTAGCGGTGACGCAGCCTGAGGTGGCGGCATTATTAACGGCTGCTACAGAGCGAGGTATTCGTGTTATCAGCGAAATAGAGCTATTTGCACAAGCGCTTGCTGACTTACGCTTACAGGGCTATCAGCCTAAGCTGCTGGCAGTCACCGGAACTAACGGTAAAACCACGGTAACACAAATGCTAAAAGCGATGGTGCAGGCGAGCGGTGTAACGGTGCGGGCAGCTGGAAACATTAGTCCAGCGGCGTTGGCGGCGTTAACCGAAGCACTTGACCAAGACGCCCTACCTGACTTTTGGGTGATTGAGCTCTCTAGCTTTCAGCTTCAGCACACCGAATCTTTACCGGTGTTAGCGGGCACGGTACTGAATTTATCGCAAGATCATATTGACTGGCATGGTTCAATGGCCGCTTATGCTCAGGCTAAAGCGCGCTTACTAAGCATGAGTCAGTTAGCTATTGTTAATCGAGACGATGCGGCCATCTTGAACCTAGTGGCTCACCACCAGGTACAAAGTTTTGGATTGAATCGCCCCCCTCAGCGACAGGATATGGGAGTTTGCGAATTCCAGGGCCAGGATTGGATTTGTACTACAACAGCAGACGGAAAGCCTGATTATCTATTGCCTGCCGCCGCTTTGCTTGTTCAGGGTAAGCATAATTTGAGCAATGCCTTAGCTGCTTTAGCTTTAGCGCATGCCGCCGGATTGGCGTGGGGGCCTTTATTAGAGACTTTACGGCATTATCAGGGCGAGCCCCACCGTTGTCAGTTTGTGCGCAATATTCAAGGTATCGACTTTATCAATGATAGCAAAGGGACGAATGTAGGTGCGACGGTAGCCGCGATAGAGGGATTAAAGCGACCTTTGGTTTTAATTGCTGGTGGTGTTGGTAAGGGCCAGGACTTTGCTCCATTGGCCACGAGCATTCAAAAAAGCATATGTAGAGCGGTGGTTTTATTTGGTCAAGATGCGCAGAAAATAGCGGAGCAGTTGCAGGTGGTATCAGTTCCTGTGGAGCTGGTCTCTAGCTTAGAACAGGCCGTGCACCAGGCTTTTTCTCATGCCTTAAGTGGGGATGCTGTGCTGCTATCGCCGGCTTGCGCTAGCTTGGATATGTTTAAAAACTATATCGAGCGTGGTCTGTGCTTTATAGAAGCCGTGACCGATTTAGCTTTAGATCATGGAGAAGTCGCATGAGCACCCCGTTAACACAACGTCTTTGGCGCAGTAAGCGCCCGACACGTACAACGATGCCGAGTATCGATATTTCTTTACTTACCGTTGTATGCATGTTGGCGGCATTTGGGCTACTCATGGTGTATTCTGCGTCCATTGCTCTGGCTGATGGGCCGCAGTACCGTGGTTATGGCCATTATTATTTTGTATTACGTCATGCTCTGTTTTTAGCTCTAGGGGCGCTGTTAGCGGGAGCCGTCAGTTTTATTCCCATGCGTGTGTGGGAAAAAATGGCTTACCCTGTTTTTGTTATTGCAGTGCTGTTGCTATTACTCGTATTGATTCCGGGTATTGGCCGAGAGGTCAATGGAGCTAGGCGTTGGATCCCGTTAGGCTTGGTCAATTTTCAGCCATCAGAGTTTATGAAGGTCGCCATGATGATCTTTGCTGCTAAATACGTTGTAGTGAGAAAAGATCATATGTCGGAGTTTTTACGTGGCTTTGTGCCAATGATCGCTGTTGTTGGTTTGGTCGGCGGCTTACTAATACTTGAGCCTGATCTTGGCGCGTTTGTTGTCATCGCCTGCATTGCTATGGGGATTCTGTTTATTGGTGGTATCGCTTTGCGCTGGATGCTAGGGATGATTGCACTTTTTGGTGGCATTGGTGCAGCGATGATTTGGTTTGCCCCATGGCGTAGGGAGCGTTTGTTTGTTTACTTAGACCCCTGGAAACCAGAAAATGCTTATGGTAGTGCTTATCAGTTATCCCACTCGTTGATTGCATTTGGGCGTGGTGAATGGTTTGGTGTGGGTCTTGGATCCAGTATCGAAAAGCTGCATTATTTGCCCGAGGCGCATACGGATTTTATTGTAGCGGTAATCGGTGAGGAGCTTGGTTTTGTTGGTGTGACCCTACTTATTTTGACTTTTGCCTTTATTATTTGGCGTGCTTTTGAAATAGGTCGTCAAGCCATTGCTATGGAGCGGTTATTTAATGGCATGCTAGCTCAAGGGGTAGGCGTGTGGTTTGGGGTGCAGACCTTTATTAATATTGGTGTTTGCTTGGGTTTATTGCCAACTAAAGGGCTGACATTACCTTTAGTGAGTTATGGTGGTTCAGCCATTTTAATGAATTTGATGGCTATTGCCTTGTTATTACGTGTAGACCATGAGAACCGGAATTTAATGCGGGGGATACGGCGATGAGTCGATCAATATTGATCATGGCAGGAGGCACGGGCGGTCATATTATGCCTGGGCTTGCTGTAGCGCATCATTTGCGCGCTCAAGGCTGGCGCGTTTATTGGTTAGGGCATCCAGAGCGGATGGAAGGTCAGCTTGTGCCTGAGCATGGTTTTCCGTTATTACCGTTACGTTTTGCTGGCTTACGAGGCAAAGGGGTTTCTGCTATGGTGCAGCTTCCTTTTCGTCTTGTAAAAGCTTGCCTAGAAGCCCGACAAGCATTAAAGGTAGCGCGCCCGAGTGTGGTGCTAGGCATGGGTGGGTATGTCGCCTTTCCTGGGGGGCTCATGGCAAAACTGGCAGGGATACCTCTGATCATACATGAGCAAAATGCCATTGGCGGTACGGCAAATCGTTACCTTGCGAAAATAGCTCGCCAGGCTTTAGTGGGTTTCCCTGGGGCGCTCCCGGGGGCTGTCATGGTGGGTAATCCGGTGCGAGCAAGTTTTACTAAGCAAGCTGCACCGGCGTTGCGCTATGGGCGACGACGGGGGCCTTTGCGCTTATTGGTGGTTGGAGGCAGCCTCGGGGCGGCGCCGTTGAATGCCGTGATTCCCTTGGCTTTAGAACAAATCCCAGAGGCTCAACGACCGGTGGTGACACACCAAACAGGTCAGATGCATGTGCGTCAGGTGCAGGATCATTATCGGGCGTTAGGAGTAAAAGCCACAGCAACAGCTTTTATTGATGATATGGCAACCGCGATGGCTGACGCGGATGTGGTGATTTGTCGTGCTGGAGCAATGACGGTTGCAGAGGTGGCCGCCGTAGGGGTGGCTGCGCTGTTCGTGCCCTTACCCCATGCCATAGATGATCATCAAACTGCCAATGCACGTTATTTAAGTGATTGTGATGCCGCCTGGTTGCAACCACAATCTGCTCTAACTGTAGAGTGGTTAACTAGCTGGTTACGACAACTCAATCGTCAGCAACTGCAGCAAATGGCCATTCATGCTCAGGAGCATGCGCAATTAGAAGCCACAGAAAAAATTGCTAATACGTGTGTGCGATTAGCTAAAGGAAATGCATGAAACATCGTATTCAACATATTCATTTTGTCGGGATTGGCGGCTCAGGTATGAGCGGTATTGCCGAGGTTTTGTTGAACCTAGGATATGCCATTAGTGGTTCGGATATTCAAGAGTCAGCGGTAACAAGACGATTAGAGCAGCTTGGGGCACGTATTGTTATCGGGCATCATGCGGATAATGTAAAAGGGATGGGGGCGATCGTGGTGTCTACGGCGATCGGTAATGATAACCCAGAGGTTTTAGCAGCGCGGGCGTTGCGCATTCCCGTGGTGCCCAGAGCGTTGATGCTAACTGAGCTAATGCGCTTAAAGCGAGGCATTGCTGTAGCTGGAACCCATGGTAAAACTACGACGACTAGCTTAGTTGCTAGTATTTTAGCCGCTGGCGACTTGGACCCCACCTTTGTGATCGGGGGGCGATTGAATTCAGCTGGGGCGAATGCTCGCTTAGGACAGGGAGACTATATTGTCGTCGAGGCAGATGAATCCGATGCTTCCTTTTTGAACTTATTGCCTGTCATGGCGATTATTACAAATATAGATGTGGACCATATGGACACCTATGGCCATGATGTTGCTCGGTTGAAAAGCGCATTTATTGATTTCACCCAACGCCTTCCTTTTTATGGGAGCGCCGTTCTCTGTGTGGATGATGCGAATGTACAAGAGATCATTCCTTTTGTATCACGACCGGTGACGACGTACGGTATTGATAATGAGCAAGCGCAGGTACGGGCTATTAATGTACGCCATGTTGGCACTAAAATGCATTTTGATGTGATACGCCAAGGAAGTGCGGGCGAGTTACCTACATTATCGATACGTTTGAACTTACCCGGTAAGCATAATGTTTTGAATGCCTTGGCAGCGATTGCTGTCGCTACTGAACTTGGAGTGGCCGATGCGGATATTGCTGCGGCCTTAGATGACTTTACAGGTGTAGGACGCCGTTTTGCTCAAATCGGTGATTTGGCGGTACCGTCTGCGGCAGGTGGGGGCACGTATACGGTGGTTGATGATTATGGACACCACCCAGCTGAGATGCAAGCCACCTTAGACGCGGCTCGTGGAGCGTGGCCTGATCGTCGTCTAGTGTTGGCATTCCAGCCCCATCGCTACACGCGCACACGCGATTGTTTTGAGGATTTTGTGCAGGTTCTCAGCCAAGCCGATGCTGTATTTTTAACCGAGGTCTATGCGGCTGGGGAAGAGCCTATTATTGCGGCGGATGGGCGCGCCTTATCACGAGCCATTCGTGTTGCTGGACGCGTCGAGCCTGTTTTTGTAGAAGATGTTGCACAACTGCCTGAAGCCATCCATAATTTTGTGCGCGATGGGGATGTCGTATTGTTAATGGGGGCAGGTTCAATTAGTCGGGTGGCGGGTCAACTAAAGGAATTAGCATGAATCATTTAGGAAAAGTTGGGGTGTTGTACGGTGGTGTTTCAGCCGAACGCGAGGTCTCTCTGATGTCCGGAGCAGGGGTACATGATGCGCTCCGCCGGTTAGGGGTTGATGCTCATTTGTTTGATACGCAATCTCAAAATTTAAGTGATTTAGCTCAAGCTGGTTTTGACCGTGTTTTTATCGCCTTGCATGGACGTTTTGGTGAGGACGGAACGCTACAAGGGGCGTTAGAGCTACTGCAGATTCCATACACGGGAAGTGGGCCGATGGCATCCGCCCTAGCGATGGATAAAGTCATGACAAAAAGGGTTTGGTTGCAACTTGGCTTGCCTACTCCTGAGTTTGCTTTATTGCAGTCAGAGCAAGACCTACGTCAATTGGATCAGGTCTTGGCTTTTCCTTTTATTATGAAGCCTGCGCACGAAGGCTCAACCGTAGGTTTTAGCCGTATTGAAACCTCAGAACAAATGCTTGACGCCTATCGGTTAGCGGCGCGTTTTGATCGGTTTGTGCTAGCTGAACGCTTTATTAAAGGGCGTGAGCTTACTGTGCCGGTATTAGGTTCAGGCGAGCAGGCTCGGGCTTTACCAGTGATTGAAATAGTAGCCCCTGATGGCAACTACGACTTTGAAAACAAATACTACAGTGATGCGACGCAGTATTTTTGTCCCGCGGACTTACCTGCTGAACTCACTATGCAAATTCAAGAGTATGCACGTCAAGCATATTTGGGTGTGAACTGCGAGGGCTGGGGACGTGTGGATTTCATGCTGGATGAAAATAATCAGCCTTGGTTGCTCGAGGTCAATACTTCGCCTGGCATGACGAGTCATTCTTTAGTTCCCATGGCAGCCAAGGCTGAAGGGATAAGTTACGAACAGCTATGCTTAAGCATCTTAAAAAGTGCGAGCTTAAAACTTCAAGCGGTGGCTAGAAAATAAGTATGTTAGGGCGATATTTACCTTCATTTTCATTAGACTATCGTCACGTCAATTATGTGGCGAATGTACTGGCGCTACTAGCTGTAATCGGCTTGTTGCTCAGTGCAATAGTTTGGGTGATTCGCCTACCTTATTTTGTGGTTGATACCGTTAAAATTGAAGGGGTCAATAATGACGCCTTGGTCTATGTAACGCCTGCGACGGTAAGCGCAACTATTGCAGGGCAGTTAAAGGGGAATTTTTTCACTATTGATTTAGAGCAGTCGCGTGTTTTGATTGAAAGTGCCCCATGGGTGAGACGCGCTCAAGTACGAAGGGTGTGGCCAAACACATTAGAGGTTAAAATAGAAGAACACCAGCCCATGGCATATTGGAATGAAAATGACATGATTAACACTTGGGGTGAGCCGTTCTCTGCAAATGAGGCTGTCTTAGGCGAGGAAGTACAGTTGCCTCAGTTGCGTGGACCGGCTAACTCTGAGCATTTAGTGGTACAGCGCTATGCTGAAATTACTCAGTGGCTCACACCACTGGGAGTTAGCATCCATGAGTTTAATCTCAGTCCTCGTTATGCTTGGGATGTTGTGCTATCTAACGGTATGCGTATGCAGCTTGGGCGTGATCCTGCTGCGGATATTGCAGATTTGCATGGTACTTCAGGCGCACGGGATTTTGCAGAGCGCCTAGAGCGTTTTGTACAAGCTTGGCCTACATTGCTAGAACGACTAGAGGGGCGGGCTATTCAAAGCGCAGATTTGCGCTATAGCAATGGTTTTGCTATCGAGCTAGCCCCACCTACAATTATTGAATAAAGATAAAATTCTATGACCCGTGATAATAAGGATCTCATTGTTGCATTAGATATAGGCACGAGTAAAGTTGTGGCTGTGGTAGCCGAGGTCTTGCCTGAGGGCCGCTTCGAAGTATTAGGACTAGGTCAACATGAGTCCATGGGCATGCGCAAGGGGGTCGTTGTCAATATTGAAGCCACCGTGAACTCAATTCAGCGCGCACTCGAAGAAGCGGAGTTGATGGCTGATTGCAAAATAGGCGAGGTCTATACTGCGATTACGGGTAACCATATTCGTAGTTTGAACTCAAGTGGCATGGTTGCCGTCAAGGACAAGGAAGTCACTCCTACGGATGTCGCTAAGGTAATAGAAACTGCTCAAGCAGTGAATATCCCAATGGATCAACAGGTGCTGCATGTGTTGGAGCAAGAGTTCATTGTGGATGCTCAAGAAGACATTAAAGATCCAGTCGGTATGAGTGGTTTTAGACTGGAGGTTCGGGTCCATATAGTGACGGCGACCGCATCATCGGCCCAAAACATTGAGCGTTGCGTACGCCGTTGTGGCCTAGAGGTCAAAGAATTGATGCTTTCACCTTTGGCTTCAAGTTTGGCCTGTTTGACTGAGGATGAGAAAGAACTCGGTGTATTATTAATAGACATAGGTAGTGGTACCACTGATATAGCGATATACACCGGTGGTGCTATACGACATACGCAGGTGATCCCCATCGCGGGAGACCAAATCACAAGTGATATTGCTACCATGTTGCGTACACCGATGCCAGACGCAGAGGAAATCAAACTGCGTTATGGTTTAGCACGCGAGGCAAATGCAAGCCCCGAGGAACTGTTCGAGGTTCCGGGTTTAGGTGATAGACCAAATCGCCAAGTAAAGCGCCATGCGCTGGGAGCGGTTATAGAACCACGTGTTGAAGAATTGTTTCAATTAGTACAACACAGCGTGCGGGAATCCGGTTATGAAGACCTATTAGCCTCTGGGGTAGTGATTACTGGGGGCACGGCATTATTACCTGGTATTGTGGAGCTAGCAGAGGACGTATTTTTAAAGCAAGTACGAGTCGCTATGCCCATTTACCATGGTAGCTTAGCAGACATGATGCGCAATCCACGTTTTTCTACCGCCATGGGGTTATTGACTCAGGCTCGTTTGGATTATGGGCGCGGTCGTAAAGGGATACAGACGCAAGGTCGCTTTAAGCACTTATTGGCAAAAGCCAAAGAATGGTTTATGAATTAACACTTGTTTTTTGTAAAAAACAGTAACTGCGTATATAACAACTGATCGGGGAGGCAAGACAACATTCTTGCCAAATACATATGCGAGGGAATCGAAATGATGAACTTTGAAATACTAGACACTAGTAATAGCTCTACCGTGATTAAGGTCATTGGTGTGGGCGGTGCTGGTGGTAACGCGGTGAATCACATGATTCATTCCGGCGTTCAAGGCGTAGAGTTTATTTGCGCCAATACTGATGCACAAGCGTTAGCAAGTAGCGAAGCCCCTGTGCAAATCGCGTTGGGTCGCTCTGGGCTCGGAGCCGGTGCTAAACCCGAGCAAGGTCGTGCGGCGGCAGAAACGGCACGAGATGAGATCCGCAAAGTGCTCGAGGGAGCCCATATGGTTTTCATTACTGCGGGTATGGGCGGGGGCACGGGGACTGGAGCAAGCCCCATTGTGGCTGAGGTCGCTAAAGAGCTTGGCATTTTGACAGTTGGCGTTGTGACGAAACCATTTAATTTCGAGGGTAAGCGTCGCATGAATACGGCAAATGCCGGTATCGCGGAGCTATCAAAACACGTTCACTCTTTAATCGTGGTTTTAAATGAAAACCTCTACGACTTAATGGACGAAGACGCCACCCAAGAAGACTGCTTTAAAGTCGCGGATGATGTTTTGCATAATGCTTGTGCCGGTATTGCCGAAATTATTAACGTAGAAGGTAACGTAAACGTTGACTTCGAAGACGTGAAAACCATTATGGGCGAGCAAGGGCAAGCCATGATGGGTATTGCGGTGGCTTCTGGTGAAGGTCGTGCCCGAGAGGCCGCTGAGCGTGCGATTGCATGCCCATTGCTCGAGGGTGTGGATTTACATGGTGCACGTGGTGTCTTGGTGAACATTACGGCAGGCCGAGATCTCAAACTGCGTGAGACACGAGAGATTATGGATATTATTCAAGGTTACGCAGCGGAAGATGCGCACGTAATCTTTGGTACAGCATACGATGACAGCATGGGTGATAGCCTACGCGTTACCGTGGTGGCTACCGGCTTAGGACGACACAAAGAGCAGGAACAGGCACGTCCGCAGCTAGTGGAAACTCCTGCTGCTGAGCCTGTCTTACGCACGGGAACGGATAATGAGCCAACTACCGTTGAGCCAGTAAAGCCCGAGCCAATTTCTGAAGAGCCTGCCCCATCGATTCCTTCTGTTATGCGGACTCGCAGTGCAGAAGCGTCCTTGCAGGTACGTGCTTTAGAAACCTCTGGTATGGATCAATACGATATTCCAACCTACCTACGTAAACAGGCAGACTAAACACCTACCCCCGATAGGTGTGCTCTCGCATGGCTAGCTAGTGCTTTAGCATTGGCTAGCCACCTGATGGGGAGCCACGATTACGACGAGTTGCTGCGGTGCAGCAGTTATCGCCGTATAATAGCAGTTATTCGTTTTTATAATTTTTGATTTATGTTACGTCAGCGCACTATTTCTAAAACTGTCAGCACGAAAGGCATTGGGCTGCACTCAGGGCATTTGGTCGAGATCACTTTGCGTCCAGCTGAGCCTGACACAGGCATTGTATTCCATCGTGTGGACATGGACCCTATCGTCAGTATCCCGGCCAAAGCGCATTTGGTAGGAGGGACGACGATGGCTTCGGTGCTGCAAAAAGAAGGTGTGCGAGTATCCACAGTAGAACATCTGATGTCGGCTTTAGCCGGCTTAGGTATTGATAACCTACATGTAGACTTATCGGCCGAAGAGGTCCCTATTATGGACGGAAGTGCGGGTACTTTTGTGTACTTGCTACGTTCAGCTGGATTAACAGAGCAGAATCGTCCTAAGCAGTTTTTACGTGTGCTAAAACCGATAGAGGTGCGAGAAGGCTCCGGTGCGGATTTAAAATGGGCGCGTCTTGAACCCTATGAGGGTTTTGCTTTACAGTTTTCTAT
This sequence comes from Paenalcaligenes sp., assembly GCF_030152715.1. Classification (NCBI taxonomy): domain Bacteria; kingdom Pseudomonadati; phylum Pseudomonadota; class Betaproteobacteria; order Burkholderiales; family Alcaligenaceae; genus Paenalcaligenes; species Paenalcaligenes sp. Next base: position 17,872 of record NZ_JASLIX010000066.1, on the reverse strand, counting down.
TGATTTTCAACACCCAGCCATTGATGCTACGGCTAATTTTGCCGAGGTGGATTTTGCTAAAGACTCTTATGCAAAGTCTGTAGCCAGAGCGCGTACTTTTGGGTTTGCCAGTGAGGTAGAAGCCATGCGTGCCGCAGGGTTGGCTCGTGGGGGGAGTCTAGATAATGCCATTGTAATGGACGAGTTTCGTGTATTGAATGCAGATGGCTTACGTTATCAGGATGAGTTTGTTAAACATAAAATCCTGGATGCCATTGGTGATCTGTATTTAATTGGTCACCCATTGGTCGCTCGTTATGTGGCATGCAAATCGGGACATGGTCTTAATAACCAGCTTGCACGGGCACTACTTGCAGCGCAAGACAGCTGGGAGCTTGTTAGCTATGCTGAAACAGAAACGGCTTCTTTGCCATATGTGCGCGAGTGGAAGCTGGCATAGTATTTAAGGCTGAGTTTTTCCTCAGCCTTTTTCTTTTTGGTGGCGAGCTAATAGTTTTTGTATAGCTGTAGCTATAGGTCCAGGCTCTAATGACTGCTTAAGCTCAGTAAAGGCTTCTAGGCCAGTTTCATCTATACCGCGCCCACCTTGTTGTACTCGTCCTAGTGACAAATCCTCAGTAAAAAATACGGATTGGATTTGGACGTGTATTTGATTAAACTGGCCATGGCTTTGAAGCTGCTGCAGTAGACTAGGTACAAGCTGTCGCAGTTTGGTGGCATGAGCAGCGCTGGGAACCGCAATGGTTAACTGTTGTCTATCAATATGAGCCACTTTACAGAGCTTGAGTCCTGTCGGAAGACAGGACTGAAGCTTTTTTTCTAATTCAAGGTATTTATTGGCTGTCTGTAACAGCTGATGGGAATCTTTTTCTAGCCATCCTGTAATAGGGCTGGCAGGAGCAGATGATCGTTGATGAAACCGTTGAAAAAAAGCCCGAGACATAAAGGGAAACCGTCACAATGAAGTTAAGCCATACACAAAAATGGATAGTACGTATATTTACGGTAGTAATGGGGTTAAGCTTGTCAGCTGCTGCTGGGGCATTAGTGCAGTCTAAACTGAACGCTAAAACCCTAAGCCCTGAGCAGCAGTGGCTTTTAGATCAAGCACAGGCCAGAGACGCGCTTTACGTACAGCAGAGTGTTCAGCAGCTGGCTCAAAGAGTGGGTGACCTACAAGCCAAGGTTATCGAAATGGAGCATTTAGGTCGTCGTATTGCTGACACAACAGGTGTGGCCTATACCGATCCAGAGCTTATGGATATAGAAAACCCAGAGTCGAGTATCAGTTTTAATGGTAGCGCTCAAGATCTAGGTAAGCAACTCGATGATTTACATAATAGCTTATCACAACGTCAGGATTGGTTGATGATGCTTGATACCGTTTTGAGCCAACGTTTAGGCAATCAGGCGCGTTATCCCACTATTCATCCTGTGGATGTTAGTTATATGAGCTCACCCTTTGGGTGGCGCCGTCATCCCATTACCGGGCGTTATACCTTACATGAAGGCATGGATTTTTCTGCTCCAGTTGGCACCCCTATTGTAGCGGCATCCGGTGGTATTGTGACCGAGGCTCGTTATCGTAGTGGTTATGGCAAAATGGTTGAAATTACTCATGGAGATGGCTTGGTTACACGTTATGCGCATGCCTCATCTATTTTAGTTAGGCTCGGGGATGTCGTGGAAAAAGGACAGCTTATTGCTCGGGTTGGTGCAACCGGCAGGACAACAGGGGCACATTTACATTTCGAAGTTCGGCTTGAAGATCAGCCTTTAGACCCCATGTTATTTTTACCCAAAGAGGCAATTTCGACTCAGTTTGCCCAGAACAAAAAGGTAGAATAAATCTATTTGGCATCAAGCTGCGTTAAACTGTATTGTTATGTTGCCAGTTTTCCCTTAACCCGAATCATAGGAATGGGAGTAGGCGCACTTAGATGATGCGCCGTGAATCTTACCTAGACGATACAAGAATGGTTTCTTTGCTCAGAAAACTTTTTGGCAGTCGCAATGATCGACTGCTTAAGCAGTACCGCAAGCAAGTTGTACAGATCAACGCGCTTGAACCCGAATATGAAGCACTAACAGATGAACAGCTTCAAGCGAAAACTGTAGAATTCCGTCAGCGTCTTGCTGAGGGTAAGTCATTGAACTCACTGTTACCCGAAGCGTTTGCAGTGGTGCGAGAGGGCGCTAAGCGAGTCTATAACATGCGTCACTTTGATGTGCAGCTGTTAGGCTCCATTGCTTTACATAATGGAAAAATTGCCGAGATGCGTACCGGAGAGGGTAAAACCTTAATGGCCACGCTGGCGGTGTACTTAAATGCCTTAACGGGTAAAGGTGTACATGTGGTGACCGTGAACGACTACTTAGCGCGTCGTGATGCGGAAACCATGGCTAAGCTCTATAATTTCTTAGGGATGTCGGTAGGGGTTGTTGTCCCGAATCAGTCAAACGAAGAAAAAAAAGCGGCTTATCAAGCCGACATTACCTATGGCACCAACAATGAGTTTGGTTTTGACTACTTACGCGACAATATGGAATACCATGCCTCGGAGCGTCGTCAGCGGGGCTTGCACTTTGCCATTGTTGACGAGGTAGACTCCATCTTAATTGATGAGGCGCGTACTCCTTTGATTATTTCTGGGCAGGCCGATGACAACACGGCCTTATATCAGGCGATCAATGCGGTTCCGCCCCTACTTACCAAGATGGCTGCCGAACCCAAACCCCATGAGCCAGAGCCCGAGGGGGATTTTTGGGTAGACGAAAAAGCTCAACAGGTATATATCTCAGAGGCTGGACATGAAAAAGCAGAAAAAATTCTAGCTGATATGGGCCTACTCCCAGAGGGTGAGTCTCTCTATGACCCGCGTCATATTTCGCTGATGCATCATATTATGGTGGCATTGCGGGCGCATAACTTATTCTTTCGCGATCAGCACTACGTGGTCCAAAATGGCGAGATCGTTATTGTGGATGAGTTCACAGGGCGTTTGATGACGGGACGTCGCTGGTCCGAAGGCTTACACCAAGCCGTAGAAGCCAAAGAGGGTGTGGCAATCCAAAATGAAAACCAAACCATGGCTTCTATTACCTTTCAGAATTATTTCCGCATGTACGAAAAGCTGGCTGGTATGACCGGTACAGCAGACACAGAAGCGTTTGAGTTCCAAGAAATTTACGGCTTAGAAACCGTAGTGATCCCAACCAATCGCCCCATGATTCGGGTGGATCAGAATGATCAGGTATTTAAAACCGATCAGGAGAAATTCAATGCAATTTTGGCTGATATCAAAGATTGTCACGAGCGTGGTCAGCCTGTGTTGGTGGGTACGACGAGCATTGAAAATTCGGAATTGCTTTCCGGGTTATTACAAAAAGCAGGGCTTAAGCACGAGGTCTTAAACGCTAAGCAACATGAGCGCGAGGCGCAGATTATTGCTGATGCCGGTAAACCAGGTAGCATTACCATTGCAACCAATATGGCTGGTCGTGGTACAGATATTGTACTTGGTGGTTCTATCGAACGCCAAATTGCTGAAGTCCAGCATGATCCAGAGCTGAGCCCTGAACAAAAGGCAGAGCGTATCGAAGCAATTCGCGCCGCATGGCTACCTGTTAATGAACAGGTAAAAGCGGCTGGTGGATTACGTATTATTGGTACGGAGCGTCATGAGTCTCGTCGTATTGATAATCAGCTACGAGGTCGCGCAGGGCGTCAGGGCGACCCTGGTTCTTCACGGTTTTATTTATCCCTTGATGATCCGCTAATGCGCATTTTTGCAGGGGATCGGGTACGTAATATTATGGAGCGCTTGCGCTTGCCCGAGGGCGAGCCGATCGAGGCTCGCATGGTAACGCGCTCAATCGAATCAGCACAACGCAAAGTAGAGGCGCGCAACTTTGATATTCGTAAACAGTTATTACAGTTTGATGATGTTTCGAATGACCAGCGTAAGGTGATTTATGCACAGCGCAATGAGGTGCTTGAATCCGATGATATTAGTGAAAACATTGCCTTCATGCGCGAGGGAGCAATTACGGATTTCTTCCACCAATATGTGCCCGAAGAAAGTATGGAAGAGCAGTGGGATATTAAAGGCCTACAAACGGCACTGGCTACGCAATTTCATATTGAGCTGGACTTGGTGACCTTAGTTGAAAAAGAAACGCACCTGACCGAAGAAGACCTTTTAGATCGGGTATTAGCGGCTTCTAAACAGGCCTTGGATGAAAAAGTAGCGTTGGTTGGGCAAGAACAGTGGGCAAACTTTGAGCGTGCTATCGTGCTGCAGTCTATTGATACGCAGTGGCGTGGTCATTTGCAGGCTCTAGATCATTTGCGCCAGGGTATTCACCTGCGGGGGTACGCGCAAAAAGACCCTAAACAAGAATACAAGCGCGAGGCTTTTGAGCTATTTGCTGAATTGCTAGACCGTATTCGTGATGAGGTCATTAAAACACTCCTAACGGTACAGATCCAACAAGCGCCAGCTGAAACAGAGCCACCAGTAGAGTTAGAAAATGTTCGTTATCAACATGCTGATTATGACGCTGCGGTACAGGGCGAGGCTTTAATGCCTACAGAAGAAGACTCAGCTACGGAAGCCATTCCACGAGTGGGGCGTAATGATAATTGCCCATGTGGTAGTGGTAAAAAATATAAACATTGCCATGGGCGTTTAAACTAGTTTTTCCTTGGTTTGTTAAAGCCACCTGCTTATTAAGTAGGTGGCTTTTTTGTTTTTGTCTCATTATTCGAGACAAATATGGGTAATTACTTATGTATGAACTGGGTTCTTGCTCGCATAATGGTGTGCAAACATCGTTATTTTTAAATAATAATTCACAAAAGTATTATCCACACAGGAGACCAACATGGGAGACTCTTTTCATGGAATTATGGCGTTTGCCTTGATGGCAGCTATGTTATTTCTTGGCGGGGTTTTACGTAAAAGAATCCCTTTCTTACAGCAGTCCTTGGTCCCTGCTAGCATTTTAGGCGGGGTATTAGGTTTTGTTTTGTTGTCTTTTTCATTAATTCCGGGTTATACGCCTGCAGATTTTAACTCGTTAACCTTTCACTTTTTCACCTTGAGTTTTATGTCCTTGTGCTTGACGGGTAGTAGTAATGAAAAAGCCTTAGCGGGTGACGGAGTGGTACGGGGAGGCATATGGTTAACTTTAATTTGGACTGCTAGTCTTGGTTTGCAAGCTTTAATTGGTTACGGGTTGATAGTCTTTTATGATGCGGTAACAGGGAGTCAGGTGGGACCTCTTTTAGGGGCTTTGATTACACATGGGTTTACTCAGGGACCAGGGCAGGCTCTGACTTATGGCGGAATATGGGAGCAGGAATATGGGATTGCCAATGCTGCACAAGTTGGGTTGATTTATGCATCCATTGGTTTTTTAGTAGCGTTTTTGGTGGGAGTGCCAGCAGCTCGTCATGTGATTAAAAAAGGACAGAACGCCAATAAACGCTCTCGTATTGATGAGACATTTTTAGTTGGTTTTTTTCATGCAAATCGCGGCCAAAGTGCTACGCGCTTAGTGACACATAGTGCCAATATGGATAGTTTGGCATGGCATTTGGGCCTACTGGGTATTGCTTATGGTATCACCCATATTTGGCTGTCTTTTATGCAGAAAGTAGCGCTAGGACATGCGCCGTTTGGGATCAGTATTGCCGTGCTTTTTAGTCATAATATGTTCTTTGTTCATGGCTTAGGTGTGTGTGTGCTGATGCGTCTTATCATTGATAAGGCGGGCTGGTCGAGTTATGTAGATGATGAGACGTTAAAGCGTATTACCGGCGCCTCTGTCGACTTTATGGTGGTAGGAACCATTATGAGTATTGCATTTTCGGTATTGTACGCGTTATTAGCTCCCGTACTGCTGGTGGCAACAGCTGTGACGATAGCCACTTTTATTCTATGTTGGTATAGCGCTAAGTTAAGTGGAAAATTAGCCCCCGAGCGAGCGCTTACATCGTTTGGTTGCTGCACCGGCTCGACGGGAACAGGACTGTTACTTTTGCGCTTGGTGGATGCTGACTTTAGCACTTCCGTTGCTAAAGAGCTCGCTTTTTTTAACTTAGCTATTGTTTTAGTGAATTTGCCAGTGCTTTTTATTTTGACACCGATCGCCCCATCCTTAGATCCGAACACTTACTTACTTGCTTTTGCGGCCACCGCTTTTATTCCTTTAGTGTTAATGCCATTAATGATCAAAAAAACAACCCCTGCATTAAAACCTAGCATGGTGGGAGGATAAAGACATGCTTACTATTTTTGAGGCCAAACGCATTATTACAATGGATCCATCTTTACCTACAGCCACGCATATTGCGGTAAAAGAGGGGCGGGTGCTAGGCGTCGGGCCATTAGAAGAACTTAAGGATTTAGGTGAGTATCGATTAGATCAGCAGTTTGCCGATAAATATATTTATCCAGGTTTTGTCGAGGGACATAGCCATGCCTTAGAGGGCGCGATGTGGAAGTACCTCTATTTAGGCTATTTTCCACGTTATGACCCGCAGGGCAAGTACTGGGACGGCTGCCAAAATTTAGCGGCAATTCAGCAGAAGCTTCTGCAACAGGCCCAGCAATTACCTGCAGGTAAGCCGCTCATAGCTTGGGGGTTTGATCCCGTTTATTTTGATGGGGAGCGTTTAGATAAGGCCATTATTGATGAGGTGGTGGCTGACCGCCCTGTGGTTGTGTTTCATGCCAACTTGCATTTGATGACCGTTAATGAGGCGATGTTGCGTCAAACGAATCTAGCGCAGAGTCAAATCGAAGGGGTAATGCGCACAGAGGATGGCGCACCAAATGGAGAGCTGCGAGAAATGGCAGCAATGCATGCGGTGTTTGAAGCATTAGGGCAGAGTATTTTTGATGAGGTGGCCAGTCTTGAAACATTAAAGCAATATGCTTTGGCAGCACAGCGTACCGGAATTACCACTATTACTGATTTATATAATCCATTAAGTGATCAAGGGGTGGCTGTTTTAAAAGAGGCGACAAGTCAAACCGATTATCCTGTGCGTTTAGTACCTGCGATGGCGGCCTTAGAGTGGCAAAGCTCTCAGGGAATAGAGCGTGTTCAACAATGTCAGCAAGCTAATACGGATCGGTTACATTTTGGATTAGTGAAACTGATGACGGACGGCTCTATTCAGGGGTTTTCAGCACGCATGCGCTGGCCTGGCTATCACAATGGGCAAGAGAATGGGATATGGAACGCCCCACCCGCAACGTTAAAGCAAATGGTAATGGACTATCATCAAGCGGGCTTACAGCTCCATATTCATACCAATGGTGACGAGGCGGTAGAACTGATGCTTGATGCGATCGAGGAAGCACAAACGTTATGGTATAGGCCAGATCATCGTCATACGTTGCAACATTGCCAGTTTATTAGCCAGGCACAAATGCGTCGTGCGGCTAAGCTGGGGGTTTGTTTAAATATGTTTGTTAATCATATTTATTATTGGGGTGATATTCACCGCCAATCTACTCTAGGCTACAGTCGTTCGCGTCGTATGCAACCGTTACGATCGGCTTATGAGTTAGGGATACCAGTGGCAATGCATTCGGATGCACCTGTGACGCCTTTAGGGCCTTTGTTTTCAATGTGGTGTGCGTTAGCACGTCGCACGGCAACGGATCAAGTTTTAGGTGAGCATGAAGCCTTATCTATGGAGCAAGCATTATATGCGGTCACCTTGGGTGCGGCTTATACCTTGCATTTGGATGATCAAGTAGGAAGTTTAGAAGTAGGAAAGTACGCCGATATGGTGGTTTTAGAGCATGACTTGTACGCGACGACACCAGATCAGCTGCGTGATATGACGGTGCATGCTACGGTGGTTGGAGGACAGGTGCATGTCGTACGAACCTAAAAAAATACCTGTCGTACTACTTTCTGGTTTTTTAGGTGCAGGAAAAACCACAGCTTTAAATCGTTGGATTCAAGCGGGCATTGAGCCTAATAGCTTGATTATTGTGAATGATTTTGGGCAATTAAATATAGATGCCGAGCTCATCGATTATGAAGATGAGCAGATTATACGCTTACAAAATGGGTGTGTATGTTGCACGTTGGGTGGCAGCATGGCGGAAAAAATGGCTGAAATTGGGCGGCTTTCGCCTGCACCGAGTCAGGTATATATGGAGCTAAGCGGCATTGCAGATTCAGCCAAAATTGTGGATATGGTTCGGGTTTCACAGCGATTTGTGTTGCGTGATAATTGGTGCTTTGTCGATGCTTCCTTAGCGGCACAACATAGTGTAGATGAGCTGGTTAACACGGTTTGGGAGAGGCAAGTACAAAGTGCTACCCAGCTAGTGATTAATCGCTGCCTTCCTCAGCAGCCTTTGGCGGTTCCTTTAGCGGATTTGGTAGAAAAAACCAGAGCTCCTGTTCATTATGAAATGATGCCTACGATGGAATCGGCTACGTCAATTAGGCCGGCCCCTGCTATAGCTGATGCCTCATCAGGATGGCACAGTTTAAGCGTTGAAAGCGAATATGGAATACAGGAACGGGTACTTGTTGAGCTGCTGCAAAGTTATGCAGATACATTGTACCGAGCGAAAGGGCGCGTGTGTTTAGATGCCGCTGCAAGTAAAGGGTATGTGGTACAGTACACAAGGGGGCAGTGTCACTGCTCGCCGACTTTTCAGGTTCAAAAAACACAATTGGTTTTTATTGGGCGTTCGTTAGAAAAGCTACAGCGCTTACAACAAAAGCTGCAAGCGCTGTGTAAGAAAAACCAAGATTGAACTTATAATAAAAATACCGTAGCAAGCCCTAGAAAAATAAAAAACCCTAGGGAGTCGGTGCCAAAGGTCAGTAAAACGGAAGAGCCAACGGCAGGATCCTTGCCAAAACGGCTACGCAGGGTAGGGATTAATACCCCTAGGGTTGCGCCAACCAGCATATTGCCGATCATGGCGGCCATCATCACCAAGGCGATGGGGATGGACTTTGAAATAAACCAAGCAAATGTAGCAGTGACAAGGCTACCGCAGGCGCCGACCAAAAAGGTGACTAAAAGCTCGCGTTTGACCAAGGGCCATATATTAGAGCCTGTAATGCGCCCCATTGCCATGGCTCGAATAATCATGGTCATGGTTTGGTTGCCCGAGTTGCCACCAATACCGGCGACAATAGACATTAAAAACGCCAAAATCACAATATGACTGACCGTATCCTCAAAGCGAGAAGCCACAAATGATGCGGTGGCGGCTGTACACAGGTTAATAAGTAACCAAGGTGCGCGGTTACGTAAAGCATTGAGTACTGGTGCAAAAATATCTTCTTCTTGTAAGCCAGCACGAGATAGTTCTTGTTCTTGTGAGTCCTCTTGCAGTACGTCGACGACCTCATCAATAGGCACCCGTCCAATGAGCCGCCCATAATCGTCGACGACCGGCGCAGAGACTAAGTCATAGCGCTCAAAAGCACTGGCCGCATCAGTGTCCGGATCCAAAGGATGCAGACTAAAATAGTCGGTGGACATAACGTGGGAAACAAGGCTGTCAGGATCAGAGACCAGTAGTGTGGCTAAAGATAGTGTGCCCTGCAGCTTGTCTTCGCGGTCCACCACAAAAATTTGGTCTGTGTGATCAGGAAGCTCTTGAAGGCGGCGTAAGTAGCGTAAAACCACTTCGAGGGTGACGTCTTCGCGTACACGCACCATCTCAAAGTCCATGATTGCGCCCACGGTGTCTTCGGGATAGCCCATGGCAGCGATCAATTGGGCACGCTCGGCATCAGTTAGCCCCTTTTGCACCTCGGCCATAACATCGGGTGGCAGGTCGTGTGCCAGATCCGCAATCTCATCGGCATCCATGGAAGAGGCCGCGGCAATAAGCTCTTCGGCATCCATGGATTTAATTAACGATTCGCGTACCCAGTCCTCGATTTCAAGAAGGACGTCAGCATCATGTTCTTCTGCGACTTGATCCCACACAAGCTGTCGTTCAGGCTCAGGGAGCGATTCGAGGATAAAAGCAATGTCCGCAGGGTGCAGATGATTGATAATAGCTCGAATCTCGTTTTCGTGACGACGATGTGTAAGATTGGAGATAAGCTCGGAGCGCTCATCGCCTTCGCTTTGCTTTTCGGTCAGAAGCGTAATCACTTCGTGACGTTTAAGAATGCTTTGTAGGCGTTGTAAAGCAAGCTGAGCATCTTCCGGATCTAAGCGACGGACGGTAGGGCGGGTCGCAGTAGGCGCAGATTGGGTCATAGTTATTTTAAAGGCGGTAAAGGACGACTACGACGCTGGTCGTCAGTGGCAACATAGGTTAAAACGGCTTCGGTGACTTTGACCGTTTCATCAGGTAAAAGTTTACGCTCTGCATAGACTTCGACTGAAACGGTAATAGAAGTGGTGCCGGTTTTAATGATTTCGGCATAGACGCTTAATAAATCACCCACAAATACCGGTTGCTTAAAGGTAAAAGAGTTAACGGCAACCGTAGCAACCCGACCCTGTGCGCGCCGCGAGGCCAGCACAGAGCCCCCGATATCAACTTGAGCCATGATCCAGCCGCCAAATACATCACCATGCATATTGGCATCGCCGGGCATTGGAATAACACGTAAAACAGGATCTCGGTCTTTGGGAATGGAAATCAGAGCACCGCTCATGATGACTCCTAGGTACAAAATACAAACAAAAAGAAATGCTTATTATTGTACCTAGATGCTAGATTCCTGCTGCAAACTTTTGTGATGAGCCTAAGAGGTGGGAGCTTGTTTTAACCAGGCTAGGGCGAGTTTAACCCAATAGGTCGCTCCAATAGGGATGAGGGCATCATTAAAGTCGTAGCTACCATTATGTAGCGTGCAGGGACCTAAACCATGTCCGGCTAAGCGATGATCTCCATCTCCATTGCCTAGAAATAAATAGCAGCCGGGAACATTTTCAAGCATAAAAGAAAAATCTTCAGCAGCCATGGAGGGGGCAACGGGGTCGATGACGGATGCTTCGCCTAGCCAGTTTTTAAGTAGATCCGCGCAAAATTGAGTGGGAATAGCATGGTTAACGGTAGGGGGGTAGCGCCGGTCAAAGTCAATGTATGCCTGACAGGACATCGCCGCTGCTGTTTGCTGGCTAATGCGACGCAGGTGCTCTTCGATTTGATCGGTGGCTTGGGATGAAAATGTACGAACCGTACCTCGGATTTGTGCTGTATCGGGAATCACATTATCTGCGGAACCAGCATGTAATTGGGTAATGCTTAGTACGGCAGGTTCTTGTGGGTCAAGATAGCGACTGACAATGGTTTGTAAACCTTGAACAATAGAGGTGGCCGCCATAATGGGGTCTGCCGCTAAATGCGGCATAGCGCCATGGGCTCCTTTGCCTTGGATATCAATCACAAAGATATTGCTCGAAGCCATAATAGCACCGGTACGCAAACCAAAATGACCAGTGGGCAGAGTTGGCCAGTTATGCAAACCAAAGACAGCATCCATTGGAAACTGGGTAAAAAGGCCATCCTCGATCATTTTTTTGGCGCCGCCTAGGCCTTCTTCGGCTGGCTGAAAAATAAAATAGACTGTGCCTTTGAAATGATTATGTTGCGCTAAATATTTGGCGGCGGCAAGCAACATGGTGGTGTGGCCATCATGGCCACAGGCATGCATAACACCATCGTGTTGGCTTTTATGCGCGAACTGATTTTGCTCTGGCATGGGCAGCGCATCGATATCAGCTCGTAGTCCTATCGTCGGCCCAGTGCCTTGGGTGCCGGTTAAAATCCCTACCACCCCTGTACCACCCAAACCACGGTGAAAGGGGATACCCCAGCTTTGCAAATAGTCTGCGATTTTATCTGCTGTACGGAATTCCTCGTAACCGAGTTCGGGGTGCTGATGAAGATCGCGGCGAATAGCGATGAACTCATCGTGCCAGAGATCAAGGGGAGGAAGCGTTGTCATGGATTCACCTTTAGCAATACCAAGTCGTAGGAATGATGACTACCATGTTACGCGGTAATGTTGCTAAAGAGAATCCGTAAAGACGCGCAGCGCCCTTGCTTAAGGATAGATCAAATGGGGTTTAATCATGGCTAAAAGCTCAGGGGCCACAGTAGCGTTACCACTATACACATAGCCATTACGTGGCCAAGGCAGTTGTTCGTACATGTCTTCGCTAATCCCACCGGCTTCACGCACGATAACAGTGCCTGCTGCTACGTCCCAAGGGGCAAGCCCCATTTCCCAATAGGCATCAAAGCGACCACATGCCACCCAGGCTAAGTCCAAAGCCGCGGCGCCATGGCGACGTACCCCACGCGTGCTGGTGATGGCGGTGTTCAACGTTGGCATGTACTGGTTGGCAAAACTAAAATCCCGAAAAGGAAAACCCGTTGCTACCACACTATTAGCTAGGCTGTCAGCCTGAGAGCATTGAATGCGTTGCCCGTTGAGCCAAGCCCCCACACCATGCATGGCGGTAAACATTTCCTCTCGGTTGGGGTCATACACCACCCCAATCACGGGGGTATCTTGGTCTAAACGAGAGCCGTTGACTTCTGTGCCAGCGTGAGCAATCAAAGCGATTGAGACGGCATAGTGCGGAATACCATGTAAAAAGTTGGTGGTGCCATCTAAAGGGTCGATATACCATGTGGCCAGCTGCTGGTTTGCTTGTCCGCCTGTTTCTTCAGCAATGAGCCCAAATTCGGGGCTTTGGCTGCGTAAAATATGGATAACCGCTGCTTCCGCTTCACGATCGGCTTGCGACACTAAGTCATTACGCATTTTTGTGTCAATGACTAATTCGCTGCGATTATTCGCATAGGCTTGTAAAATAGCAGCTCCGGCATGAGCCGCTTGTACGGCAGTTTCTAAGCTACTGCTGAGAGCGAAAGAGGTTTGCATAAACTCGACCTAAAAGAATGAAGAGACGGTAAAGAGCAAAAACTGCTCCTGCTCTTCAAATTGTACAAGCAACCCATTATTAAAACGAATCCATATGACACGCGCATTTCAACCTTTAGTTCCTGCTACTCCAACTTTTACCGAGACGGGGCTGGCTTGCAGTGATCGCTACGATGACCTGTATCACGCCGCGTCTGGTGCTTTAGAACAAGCCGAGTATGTGTTTTTAGGAGGAAATGGGTTGCCAGAGCGTTGGCGAGGCAGGGAGCAATTTACTATCGTAGAAACCGGCTTTGGTTTAGGTAATAATTTTTTAGCAACGTGGGCGGCTTGGCAGCAGGATGAGCAGCGTAGCCGCCGTTTGCATTTTGTGTCGTTCGAAGCACACCCTTTTTATGCAAAAGATTTGGCGTTGATGTTGACGCATACACCAGCTGCTTTGCGTAAGCTGGCTGACCAGTTATTGGCACAGTGGCCGGTGTTAGTCCCAGGCATCCATCGTTTAGAGTTTGAGCAGGGGGCGGTGACGCTGACCTTGTTTTTTGGTGATATTCGTCAAGCAGCAAAGCAGATGGTATGTCAGGCCGATGCATTTTATTTAGATGGTTTTGCGCCACGAGTTAATCCGGCCATGTGGACGCCAGAAGTGTTTGGACAATTGGTGCGTATGGCAGCACCCGGTGCGACGGCGGCAACCTGGTGTGCGGCGGCTCAGGTTCGTCGCGATTTACAAAATGCGGGCTTTGTGGTGACGCGCCACCCGGGTTTTGCTTATAAGCGTCATATGATCAAAGCCACACTGCGTCCGCATTTAGGTCGCTCTTACACTGAGCCGCCACAACAGCCGGTGATCATAGTGGGGGGCGGTATAGCGGGAGCCGCAACGGCGCATGCGTTATCGTTACGAGGTATTGCTACTTGTGTTCTGGACCCTCACTTCATGCATGGAGCAGGGGGAGCGCAACTTGGGCATGCTGGATTAGCTATGACCCCATTATTGACTCGAGATGACGCTCCACGTGCCCGTCTCAGTCGTGCCGGAATATTGCGGGCGCTGCAGCGTTGGCAGTCATCGACGGGGGCAATGCAGGTTGTGGGTTCTCTTGTTGTCGCTCAAAGCGAAGAAGAGGCATTTTTACAGCAGCAAAGTGTGGCAGAGCTCGCCTTTGATTTAGATTGGGTACAATATCTAACAGCACAAGACGCATCGCGGTATGCGAGCACGCCGGTGAAGCACGGTGCTTTGTATTTTCCTAAAGGCGCTGTTATTCGCCCTCAAGAGTTATTAACACAGCTATTGGAAACAAACCTGGTGACGTGGCGAGCTGATACGGTAGTGACTGTTCATGCCTCTACTCAAGGTTGGAAAGTGATCACCCGTGCGGGTGATCACTACGAGGCCCAGCATATTATTTTGGCCAATGCACAAGGCATTACGTCATTGTTGCCACAGGCCCTACACGGTCAAGCTCCACGAGTTATGGGTTTAGATGTAATAGGAGGACAAAGTATTTCGATAGCACGTGCGGCTTTAAATGCAGCACCTTCACGTATTGTTGCAGGTAGTGGTTATGTGGTTCCTTTAGCCGAAGGCTATGTGCTAGGTAGCACTTACGATCAACCGCCCCGACCACTGACGCAGGCTGCTTGTCGCGAAATATTCCAAAAAACGGAGCCTTTAGTGCCGTTGGATCAGGACGTATTGGCGGTAGAAAGTGCTTGGGTGGGGACTCGAGCCGCATTAAAAGATCATTTGCCGGTGTTGGCCCAGCCTCTGCCGGGCTTATGGTTAAATGCAGGCTATGGTTCGTATGGCTTTAGTTGGGCGGCGGTACTTGCTGAACAAATTGCCGCACAGATGGCGGCAGAGCCGGCGCTGATAGAGCGTGATTTATCCCGAGCGCTAGACCTGCGATAATACGTGTCTGTTCATATATAGTAGTGATGCGTATTTGCTTTGCAGCAAATATGCGTCAAAATAGTATTTTTTAATTCTAGTTTTGGGCTTTGCCCTTGAGGATCGCATTGTGCCGTCCAAAACACACTCTGATGATGTGACGCAATTGTTTAATCTTCTAAGCTCTATATCCACAAAATCCTCGGCGGCTGATTTTGCCGCAACCGATGATCTCATGCTTCGTATCGAAGCCCATGCCCCTGGCGTATTTCGCTTGCGCTTTGGTGCGCTCAAGCATATTCAGCCCGAGCGAGTATCAGCGCGAGCACAACAATATGCCGATATGCTTCTTGCCCGACAGGATGCCGTTGGCGAGCTCGAAGTCACGGAGCAAGCACAGGGTTGGCGCATTGAGCAAGGCGAAAGCGTGCTCGAGATTGATAAAGACACGTTTGCTTTGCGCGCGTATAACGGGGATCAGCTTTTATTACAAAGTCAGTCTTTGATCGCAACGCCTCAATGGCAGTTTGCTTTAACTCTGGACCCTAACGACGGTATTTTTGGTTTGGGTGAGACCACGGGTGATCTTAATCGACGTGGAGCAAAACTCGTTTCAGACCATTATGCGGATCGAGTGTTGCCACTAGCGTGGAGTAATCGTGGCTGGGGGCTTTACGTAAATACATTTGAGCGCGTAGAGCATGATGTGGCACTAAGCCAAGCGGATCAGTATCAGTTAACGGTTCATGCCACGGTGTTTGACCTGTTTATTTTTATAGGTCAGCCTGTCGAAATCTTAAACCAGTACACCGCGTTGACAGGGCGAGCAGGGCAACCTGGGCTCTGGCCAATGGGGGTTTGGTTGGATCAAACACAGAGTCAATCCATTGAGCAAGGTTACGCTACCATTGAACAGCTTAAGCAGCTTCAGGTTGGGGTTGATGTCTTAAACCTAGCACCACCTGCAGCCCTAGGCTTTAGTGCTGATCGCCCTATTTTTGAGTGGGATGCCGAGCGTATTGCCGATGTACGCGACATGATGGCTGCCGCCGAAGACAAGCAGTGCAAATTAGCGGCTTCGGTTTTTCCGGGGGTAGCTGTAGGCACAGCATTATTCGATGAGTGGGAGGACCGAGGCTGGCTGCTTATTAATGATGACGACGGTTTGGCCTACACTTTTAAAGGCAATGCCGTCACTGCAGGCAAAGACTTTGGGCTATTGGACCTCACCCACAAAGATGCTTATAAATTATGGGTGGAGCGTTTGCGCCAGAGCTACGACGAGGGGCTAGGGGCGGTGGTGATTCAAGCGCAATATGATTTGCCAGATGAGATCACAGCCCGTGGTGGAGAAAGCGGTGCGATGTTACGCACGGTCTATCCGTTACTTGCACGCCAAGCCTTATTCGATGCTTTTGCAGGGCATAAAACGCCTCAAGAAGGCTTGGTAGCAAGCCGCGATTTATATCCTTCTGCACATCGTTTTGCTTGGCAGTTAGGGCCAGATGTGACCAATGACTGGGATGGCTTAGCCAAAACCTTGCAGGCTGCACTTTCCATTGGTAATAGCGGGATTACAGCACAAACACATCAAATTGGCTCGGCAAATGCTCCCCTAGATAGCATGACACCAGAGCTTTATGTGCGCTGGTTATCGATGGCGGTATTTTCGGCAAACTTTCATTTTCAGGCTGTGGACGGCTTATTGCCTACCTCGTTTGATGCTGAGACCCAAAAGCTTATTGCGCATTGGCTAGAATGGCGTTATCGCTTAGTACCTTATGTGCTGGGCATTATCGAAGAGTCTGTGCGCTGTGGTTTGCCTGTGCAGCGTGCTTTATCGCTAGAGTTTCCGGATGATCCTGAAGTGCTAAACTGGAAACATCAGTACATGCTCGGCTCAACACTTCTGGTTGCACCTTTTGTGCAGCCAGGAGACGAGATCGAGGTATATCTACCTAAAGGCAGTGACTGGTGGGATTTATCCACAGGTTGGCGCTATGAGGGTGGCTCACGTTGGGTGGTTAAAGCGGGTTTGGACCGGCTCCCTGTTTTTGGACGCGAGGGACATATGTTGTGTTTAGGCCCGACAGCGCTCAATACATCAGAGTTCAATTCTGCCCGCTTACTCGAAGAAGTCTGGATGTTTGGTATGCCAGAGCATAGCCCTGCTGTGATGCGTAATAAAATTCGTGTAATGCAGATGCAAGGCTCTAGCTATATTAAAGGTCTGGAAGGGTTAAAAATCCTGCCTTCAGAGGGCCTTGAGGTCAAACGACGTGGTGCAGAGGTTCGTATTTCCCGAGCTCGATAGTTTTTACAAAAAAGGTGTACTTTTTTTAAAAACATGTTATAGTTACGTCTTTGCTTATTTAGGTGCGTGCACCGGTAAGCAAAGACCCAATTATTGCAGGCTTTTTTATGTAAACTTTTTATAAAAAGCTTGACAGTTAAAAACAGCTATGCAATAATTTAATCTTTCGGTTGGGTCGTTAGCTCAGTCGGTAGAGCAGCGGACTTTTAATCCGTTGGTCGCGCGTTCGAGTCGCGCACGACCCACCAGCCCGAATTCTCAAAGACGCCACTTATTCATAGGTGGCGTTTTTGTTTTTGCTGATGACATAGCAAATTGTTCCTTGCAGGAAACCCGTTTTTAACGGCAAAGCCCAATGGTATGCAGGCCATTGGGCTTTTTTTATAGAGGATGACCGTCGGTTAGTTGTAACAGCTGGCTCAGGGCTAAGAGGGTTGAACAGCGGTGAGATATTGTTGGTGTAGGTCAGGGAGTAAATCGGCCAAGCGTTGATGCTGTGCGGGTGGCCCCCATTGCTCTTGTATACGCTGTTGGTCTGTTTGATTGAGAAGCGCTAACGCCTGTGTGCCTAGTTGCTGATAACAAATGGGTTGTTGTAAAAGAGATTTGCCAGAAAAGGCGGCGGCAATTAAATCCCCACGTGGGGTTTCTGGCTCGATACGTATAAAAGAATGAAAGGCAGCAATATAATACAATAATGGCAACGCAGGGCTGTCGCTCGTGTTTTTTTCACGTAAAATAGCGCG
>NZ_JASLIX010000059.1:0-9151 GCF_030152715.1 Paenalcaligenes sp. | reverse complement strand
TTTACCGGAGCGCTGTATCTCTATTGAGTATGGCGATAAGCCCGGCGAGCTTGCAATCGAGGTCGAAGGCCCTTGGTTACATACTATTTTATTTGAAATCCCTGTTCTTGCCATTATTAACGAGGTCTATTTTCGTAACACCCAGCCCGAGCCGGACTGGGCAGAAGGGCGTCGCCGTCTTCAAGAGAAAATGCGTTGGGTTACTGAAGACCCCGAACTAACGGACTTTAAAGTAGCAGAATATGGTACACGCCGTCGTTTCTCCAAAAAATGGCATAACGAAGTGGTTGTTACCATGAAAGAGCAAATGGGCAATCATTTTGCGGGCACAAGTAACGTCTGGTTAGCAAAACAACACGAGGTGCTGCCTTTAGGGACGATGGCACATGAATATTTACAAGCCTGCCAAGCGCTGGGGCCTCGCTTACGCGACTCCCAAGTTTTTGCGTTTGAGACGTGGGCTAAAGAATACCGAGGGGATTTGGGCATTGCTTTATCTGATGTCTATGGCTTAGATGCATTTTTAGCCGATTTTGATATGTATTTTTGCAAGTTATTTGATGGAGCAAGACATGACTCGGGAGACCCCTTTGTTTGGGGGGAACGTCTCTTAGCCCATTACCAGCAAAATCGCGTCGACCCCCGTACAAAAACGTTAATTTTTTCCGATGGTTTGACGATCCCTAAAGCGATAGAGCTGGCAAAGCATTTTGCGGGTCGCTGCAAGGTATCTTTTGGCATTGGTACGAATCTTACCAATGACTTGGGCTACGAGCCTTTACAAGTGGTGATGAAGATGGTGCGTTGTAATGGGCAACCGGTAGCTAAGGTCTCCGACACACCAGGAAAAACCATGTGTGATGATCCAGCGTACTTGGCTTATTTGCGTCAGGTCTTTCATCTGCCTGAGCATGTTGAATCGGAATAATCGCCTAGTCCAGTGCCAAGGTTAGTTGGGCTGCTAGCACGCCTC
Organism: Paenalcaligenes sp.; assembly: GCF_030152715.1. NCBI lineage: Bacteria > Pseudomonadati > Pseudomonadota > Betaproteobacteria > Burkholderiales > Alcaligenaceae > Paenalcaligenes > Paenalcaligenes sp. Next base: position 8,178 of record NZ_JASLIX010000059.1, on the reverse strand, counting down.
CTAGCTCCTCAGCTTGATGTAGCTGTTCTGGTGAGAGTTGTTTAGGCGCCCAAATGCTCTCAGCGGTATCCGCACCGGTCAATACAATAAGCGGTGGTTGTACAAGCTGGAGTCGCCAACCTGTGCAAATACGTTGGACTTGCTTGGCGGCACCTTGCCCATCTGTACCAGCGCTAATAATCATGCCATATGGCCGGCCATTGATCTGATTTAAAAGCGCATAATAATGCTGATCAAAAAACGCTTTCATTTCTCCGCTAAGACTAGCTAGGTTTTCTGGAGCACAGAACAAAAAAGCATCGGCAGCGAGCAGCTGAGGTGCTGTGGCTTGCTCAGCCGGAATACAATTTACACCAATGCGAGTATGGCTTTGTAATTGTTCTAAGACCTTTTTCGCACCCTGATGCGCAGAAAAGGCCAGTTGTTGGCTGGCAGTAGTGCGAGAATGCCATACAATAAGTAAGTTTACAGTAGTATCCAGCATATTGATATGTGCTTTGGTAATCATCTGCTAGGTAGTATAACTGTTGTACCGATTTCTTTTTCTATAGCGCTGTTATGTCTAGTTTTATTCCTGCTCAACCTCAATCAGCAATGACGACGCAAAGCCCGTTTACAGCGGACTGGCTGGCGCGTATGAGCGCGGATCTGCCACGTTCTCAACAAGAAAAATTAGCTTTGGCAGTGCGACATGTAGAGCCGCTGATCCATGGGTTAACCACCCCAGCAGGAGAGCCTTTGGATTCGCATTCTGCAGCTGTCTTAGAAATATTGCAAAATCTGAATGCGGATGCTTCAACGCGAATTTGTGCTTTATTGGCTGTATTGGATCAAAAAGATCAGGTTAAGCACGAGGAGCTAAAAAAAGAGTTTGGTGATCAGGTAGCCACCATGGTGGGGGGAGCGCGAGCTCTCTATCATATTGGGGCGCTTGCAGCTAAGGCCCATGATCAAGCCGCTACGGGCACAGATCAAAAAGAAATGAAGCGCAAAATGCTTTTAGCGATGGCTGTTGATTTGCGCATTGTTCTGGTCCGGCTAGCTTCGCGATTGCAGTCGTTGCGTTGGTTTGTGCACAGTAAAACGGTGTGTCCATATGACTATGCCAAAGAAACCATGGAGCTATATACGCCGCTGGCGAATCGGCTTGGAATTTGGCAGCTAAAGTGGGAAATGGAAGATCTGGCTTTTCGTTTTTTGCAGCCGGATACTTATAAAAAAATTGCGAAACAGCTAGAGGAAAAGCGTGCGGAGCGTGAGGCTTTTATTGCGCATATCGTAGAGCGTTTAACACAAGCCTTAAGTGAAATCGGAGTAGATGCCCAGGTCAATGGCAGGCCTAAACACATCTATAGCATTTATAACAAAATGCGCAATAAAAATCTGCGTTTTGATCAGTTGTATGATATTCGAGCTCTACGCGTTATTGTCAAAGATGAGCGCAGCTGCTATAGCACCTTGGCGTTGATTCATGCAATGTGGACACCAGTAGCCAACGAGTTTGATGATTATATTTCTCGCCCAAAACCCAATGGCTATCGTTCATTGCACACTGTAGTGGCGGATGACCAAGGGCGCACCTTTGAGATTCAAATTCGTACCGAGGAAATGCATCACTATGCTGAGTTTGGTATGGCGGCACATTGGCATTATAAAGAATCAGGGGCTAGGGGCGGGCAAACCAAAGTCTCCGAAGAGGAACAAAAAATAGCATGGATGCGTCAGTTACTGGCTTGGGACCATGAGGAATCCCAGGCGCAAGCAGATCATCCAGAGACCACACCAGAGCATATTTATGTTTTAACACCGCAAGCACGGGTGATTGAGCTACCTTATGGAGCGACGCCGGTCGACTTTGCTTATTATTTGCATACTGATTTAGGGCATCGATGCCGAGGCGCCAAAGTTGACGGACAAATGGTGCCACTACTGACTAAACTAAAAACAGGGCAAACCGTTGAGATCATTACGACAAAATCAGGTGGGCCGTCGCGTGATTGGTTAAATCCTCAGCTTGGCTTTTTAGCAAGCCCGCGCTCCCGCGCCAAGGTGCGAGCCTGGTTTAATGCGGTTGAGCTACAGCAGCGGATTAGCCAAGGCCAAACTATGGTAGAAAAAGAGCTGCAGCGCATTGGTCGAACTGCGGTCAACCTGGAGCAGCTTGCACAGAAATTGGGTTTTGCTCGAGCCGATGATTTGTATATCGCAGTAGCTAAAGATGAATTTAGCTTGCGCCAAATCGAAAACAGCTTTAAAGCTCCTGTTGCCACCGAGACTGAGCCCCAAACAAAGGTGTTTGATGCTAACCGGAGTAGCGTTACGCGCACGGGTCGTAGTGGTGTGCTGGTGGTAGGTGTAGACTCACTAATGACACAACTAGCGCGTTGTTGTCGTCCTGCTCCACCGGATGGTATTAGTGGCTATATTACTAAAGGGCGTGGGGTCTCTATTCATCGTAGTGATTGCAAATCCTATGCTGGGCTAATCGCTGCTCAACCTGAACGCGCGATTGAGGTGGATTGGGGAGATACGGGCGAAGCGTTATATCCTATTGATTTGTTAATCATCGCTTCAGAGCGACCTAACCTGTTGCGCGATATCTCCGAAGTTTTTGCACGATTACGTGTTAATGTAGTGGGAGTGAATACCCAAAGTCGGCGTTCTTTAACCCAAATCGTTTTCACCATCGAGGTGCAGCACGGTGATCAAATCCAACGTACCATTAGCGCTCTTCAGGAAATCCCCGGTGTGCAAGCGCAACGTTGTTGATAGGTGCTAATTCTAATTCGCCCCACTCGTGCTTTGCCCTGAAACTGGTAAAATGCTTTTTTTACACGATCGTCGTGACATGATTACATACAGAGAGTAATAGCCTTGACAACCTATAACTACCCCGATCAACAAGGCCATTTTGGGCCGTTTGGTGGATCTTTTGTAGCGGAAACCCTTGTTCATGCCTTGGACGAATTACGGGCTGCTTACGACAAATATCGTAATGATCCGGATTTTCTTCAAGAGTTTCATTATGAGCTAAAGCATTTTGTAGGTCGCCCATCTCCTATCTATCATGCAAAGCGATGGTCGGAAAAACTCGGGGGCGCGCAGATTTGGTTTAAACGCGAAGACTTAAACCATACGGGGGCGCACAAGGTCAATAATTGCATCGGGCAGATCTTATTAGCGAAACGTATGGGCAAACCCCGTATTATTGCTGAAACCGGTGCTGGTCAGCATGGTGTTGCCACAGCAACGGTTGCCGCTCGCTATGGTATGCAGTGTGTGGTTTATATGGGCAGTGAGGACGTGAAAAGACAAGCCTCGAATGTCTATCGTATGAAACTGTTAGGGGCCGAAGTCATACCGGTTTCCTCGGGTTCGCGTACCCTTAAAGATGCGCTGAATGAAGCCATGCGTGACTGGGTGACGAATATTGAAAACACGTTTTACATTATTGGTACCGTGGCGGGCCCCCACCCTTATCCAGCCATGGTGCGAGATTTTCAGTCCGTTATTGGTAACGAGTGTTTAGAGCAAATGCCGGCTGAAATCGGTCGGCAGCCTGACTATATTGTGGCAGCCGTTGGGGGCGGCTCAAATGCTATGGGCATTTTCTACCCTTACTTAGATCAAGCGGATGTCAAGCTGATCGGGGTCGAAGCAGGCGGCGAAGGGCTGACCACTTTAAAACACTCTGCTTCTTTGAATGCGGGGCAGGTAGGGGTGCTACACGGTAACCGTACATATGTATTACAGGACGAGGCCGGTCAGGTTCAGGCCACGCATTCCATATCTGCTGGGTTGGATTACCCCGGTGTTGGTCCCGAACATGCTTGGTTAAAAGATTCACATCGTGCGCAATATGAAATCATTAACGATGATGAAGCACTACAAGCATTCCACGATTGTTGTCGTATCGAAGGAATCATGCCTGCATTAGAGTCGTCACATGCGATTGCACAAGCCGTTAAGATGGCTCCTTCCTTGCCAAAAGATAAGGTGATTTTGGTGAACCTGTCAGGGCGTGGCGATAAAGATATGCATACTGTAGCCGAGTATAGTGGTATTAGCCTTTAATTTATGGGTGTTTTTATGTCAAATCAATCCAATCCACGCTTAAAGGCTGTGTTTGAGCGCCTAAACGGGCGTGCGGCTTTAATTCCTTATATTACGACTGGTGACCCGGCTGTTGAGGCGACCGTGCCTTTGATGCATGCTTTAGTTCAAGCCGGAGCCGATGTGATCGAGCTTGGGGTGCCCTTTTCTGATCCGATGGCAGATGGTCCAGTGATCCAGCGGGCGGCAGAGCGTGCCGTTGCTCGTGGCGTCTCGTTGAGAACGGTTTTAGATATCGTTAAAAGCTTTCGTGAAGACGATAGCACGACGCCGGTGGTGTTGATGGGATATGCGAACCCAATCGAAGCCATGGGGCAACAGGAGTTTGTGCAAGCTGCGGCCCAAGCAGGGGTAGATGGGGTTTTAACCGTAGATTACCCGCCTGAGGAGTGCGAGTCATTTGCACAGGATTTATCCTCTCATCATATCGACCCTATCTTTTTGTTAGCACCTACGTCTACAGATCAACGTATCCAACGTATTGCTGACATCGCTCGTGGTTATGTTTATTATGTGTCCTTAAAAGGTGTGACCGGCTCGTCCTCATTAGATGTCGAGGACGTCACAAAGCAACTACAGCGTATTCGTCAATATGTCACAATTCCCGTAGGGGTTGGTTTTGGTATTCGTGATGCCCAAAGCGCAAAGCAGGTCGGGCAGCATGCGGATGCCGTGGTGATAGGTAGCAAGCTGATCGAAACCATGGAAAATCATGTGAATGAGCACGACGGTGATATTCCGGGTGCTATTCAAGCAGCGGCGGACTGGTTGGCTACGGTACACCAAGCCCTAACGGATTAGTTTTATTTTTAATCATAATTAGGTGCTTATGATCAGCACCTAATTCTTTACGGTCTAACCTGATTTAGATCAGATAAACAGGATTACCCAATGAGCTGGATCCAAAAATTATTGCCTCCTCGAATTAACCGCAATCATGGTGCGAGCAAACGTGTGCCTGAAGGGTTATGGGTTAAATGCCCGTCATGTGAGTCGGTGCTATATAAAGAGGACTTACAAAATACGTTAAATGTTTGTCCTAAGTGTAATCACCATTTGCGTCTTAAAGCCCGTGCGCGTATTGATGCGTTATTAGACGCTGATCATCGTGTTGAAATTGGTGCGGCGATTCGTCCGCTGGACCCACTTAAGTTCCGTGATACAAAAAAATACCCAGACCGGGTAGCGCAAGCTGTAAAAGATACGGGCGAAACCGAGGCGATGGTGGTCATGGCAGGTACGATTTTATCGATGCCAGCCGTGGTAGCTTGCTTTGAGTTTGAGTTCATGGGTGGTTCCATGGGTTCTGTAGTGGGAGAGCGTTTTGTACGAGGAGTACAAGAAGCGATTCGCACACGTTCGGCATTTATTTGTGTGGCGGCCTCGGGTGGTGCGCGCATGCAGGAAAGCTTGTTTTCTCTGATGCAAATGGCAAAAACCAATGCCATGTTGGTCCAGTTAGCCGAGGCAGGTTTACCATTTATTAGTGTATTAACTGATCCCACAATGGGTGGTGTGTCAGCAAGCTTTGCGTTTATGGGCGATGTGGTCATTGCTGAGCCCAATGCGCTGATTGGTTTTGCTGGGCCACGTGTGATTGAGCAAACAGTACGAGAAAAATTACCAGAAGGCTTCCAACGAGCGGAGTTTCTGCTCGAAAAAGGCGCCATTGATATGGTGGTGGATCGCCGTGAGATGCGCCAAGAGTTGGCTGCTTTGATGGCGATTTTAATGCGCCAGCCGGCAGAGGCTGTGCAGCCGCGCTAAAGCTACCAGTGAGGACGAACGGCTTATATTAGACTCAGATCACGACCTCATTAATAAAAAGGACTGCGTTCGTATTAAACGAAGCAGTCCTTTTTTGTATTTATATACCGCTAAAAATAAGCGATTGAAAAAAGAGTAATACGAAAACGCTGCCCTCTGTAAAAAGAGGGCAACTAAATGGATTACAGCTTCGTTTCAATCTGTTCTAAGACTTCATTTTCCACCTGCGGGCTCGCTTTGCGTGGACGGCCTAGGGGGATGCTTTCGATTGCAGTGCTTAGGTCTGCTGTGGCGCCTGCGCGCGTCTGCACTAATTCTAGGCCGGCTTGCTCTAGCATAGGTTGCAGTAGATCCGGATTAAAAACAGCCTGTGAGGGGAGAGCAGGTGATACTGATACGGTCTCGACCTCGGTAATGTTGAAGGCTGTTTCCTCTGGTTCTGGGTTTTCACCTGTTTCAACCTGTACGAGTGGCTCGTGGTTGATGGGCTCTGCCCAGCGTGAGCGCGCAGCACGTCCAGCGGTTTGCTCGGGCTCGGGCGTGGTTTGCTCCGCAGGGGCGGCACTAGTTTGTACTAGCTCCAAACCAGCTTGAGCTAAATGAGCTTGAAGTTGATCCACGGAGGGTAAGAAATGTTCTTCTATCACCTCTGTGGCGGGTTTTATGGGCTCAGCAACAGGAGGTTCGCTCACATCGATAGAAGGGCTAGACGTGGGCTCCTGGGCTTCAGTCACAGACAGGTCAGGGGTAGGATCTGTTGCTGCTGGACTAGCCTGCTCAGCGCTAGATGCTTTTTCCGTCGTATGCTCAGGCTCTGTGCTCGTTGAGATTGGCTCAGCTGCGCTGGTTTCTTGTTCCAACACACTGGCATCAAAGCGTGGCGTTTCGTGGGTAATGATTTTAGGGCTGTCTAAGTCGCCTTCTTCATCCTCCACGGTGACAGTGCTGATTTGTTCCGCTTCATTGGGGCGACGGCTACGACGATTACGACGTCGGCGGCTACGACGTCGCTCATTAGGCTGCTCATCATCAGCAGAGCTGATGGGCTGATCAGTATTGGTTACTTGCTCAGCTACGGCCTGATCTTTTGTGTCGCTAACCGGTGGCGCTATGCTAGCATCGGCTTTTGGCTCAGCTGTAGCAGCTGGGTCGATTGTGACAGAGTCTTCCTGCTGTTGCTGTTGCTGCTGTTGCGCTATATCCTCGTGAGTCGTTGTTTCACGACGACGATTACGTGGACTACGGCGGCGGCGACGATTTGGTTGCTCTTGAGTTGAGTCATTGTCTGTTGTTGGAGCAACGGCAGAGCTCGTGGCTGTTACTGCGGTAGCCGGCGTCCCTTTTGCTTGTTGGCGTCGTACACGCGCGTTGCGTGCTGTTTCTACGACGGCAGCTTTGGGGTCTGTAGGATCTGGGCGTCGCTCTTTTTTGTTGCGATTTTGGCGCTCGTTAGGTGTGCGACGGTCCTGTTTTTGGCGAGCAGACCGCTTTTGAGGGGCTACAGGTTGGTTTTCTGGGGCCTTGTCCTCGTTGGCCGCTGGGGTAGCAACAAGGGATTTAAACCACGCCCCTAGACGGGAGAAAAAGCTAACGGTTGGCGCTTTGTCTCCATTGGAGCCGGGGGCGGGTTGTGCAGGAGTAATGCCTTTCACAATGGCCTCGGGGCGTGTTTTGATTTCGTGGGTGCGATGAGGGGTTAACGTGGTTTCCTCTTCCACTTTGACTTGTTGATAGCTAGAGCGCAAGTCTTCTAGACGAGGGTCGTCGTGGCGTAAGCGCTCAATAATATGGTGTGGGGTCTCTAGGCCTTTATTTGGGATAAGGGTCAAATTGACATTGAGGCGAGACTCGATTTTGGTAATGTCATTACGTTTTTCATTCAAGAGATACGTAGCGACATCTACTGGCAACTGCGCATGGATAGCCGCTGTGCCTTCTTTCATGGCTTCTTCTTGGAGCAAGCGTAAGACATGAAGAGCGCTGGACTCGGCATCACGAATAACACCAGTACCAGTACAGCGTGGGCAGGTCACGTGAGAGCCTTCATTGAGCGCAGGGCGTAAACGTTGGCGTGATAGCTCCATTAAACCAAAACGAGAAATCTTACCCATCTGCACGCGCGCTCGATCCACATGCAGTGCATCACGTAAACGTTGCTCTACAGCACGCTGGTTTTTATTGTCCTCCATATCAATGAAGTCAATAACAATTAGACCACCTAAGTCGCGTAAACGTAATTGACGAGCGACCTCATCGGCGGCTTCTAGGTTCGTACGCAGGGCGGTTTCTTCAATATCA
>NZ_JASLIX010000070.1:0-21219 GCF_030152715.1 Paenalcaligenes sp. | reverse complement strand
TGTGTTCATGGGCATAGGCGGGGTGCTGGCCTTGGGCTGCTCTATAGGACAAGGTCTTGGTGGCTTATCTACGCTATCGCTGAGTTCGCTTATCGCTTGTCTTGGTATTCTACTAGGGGCACGAATTGGGGCCAAATACCCATTACCACCAACTAGCTCGCCGTAATTTACGTGCAGCAGCTCGATTCAAATCTTTAGCACGCTGTTCGGCAAACTCTCTTTCTCCGGGCTCATACGAGCCCTCGTACATGCAGCTTTGTGGATCCCAACGACAAGCCGCCGCATTGGTTACCCCAGCTGCCGGTGGTGCTGTGGGCCCAGAGGGGCTACCACAAGCGGTTAATAAACAAACCAAGCCAACCAACCCACTCATCCGCAAACCTCTACGCATCTCTTTTTCCTTTTGCATTAAGACTTTTTATGCAAATAATCCTTATCCAAAAATGTACACACCCACTCGGGTTTATATACCACTAGCGTAGCAATCGACATCCCATTGATCAATCCCTCGGGAAATAACATTAAAGGGATTATTTTTAAATAGTCTTCGACCAATACACGCCAACTGTAGAGATCCTGCCAAGCATAATACAAAGCAAATGCGCCCATTTGCGCCGTAATGGTAAGCGCCGCATTAGCAAAACCTGCAATAAAAATATAAACAAACAAATGGCGTGGCATGTAGCTGTAGCTCAATAAAAAAATAAAATAGCTCAAGCTAATCGGCCACACGACGCCATACAACCAATTCATGCCGAACAGCGCCCATTGATCGACTCCCATGAGTGTACTTACCAGTAATGCCACACTAGCAACCAAAAGGCTTAAGCGCCACCCCAGCATTAACGCCAAAGTAGTTAACCCCAAAAAATGCAAATGTAAGCCTGGTTGAATACCCGTACGTACCATCCACAAAGAGACCAGAATTAGCATGCAAATCAGACTGAGCTGTTGTATAGCTGTATCTTTAATAAAAGCACGCCAATCAAAATGCCAAGCAGCGACGGCTGTCACGGCCAAAGCGACCAATAAGCTCACCATGGTGTTTCCTGAGAATAGCTGATATTAGTTATTATGCGTAATCATCTGCTGAGTATCAAAGCCTAGGCTCTGGGCATAATTAATAAGCTGAGTAACCACATGCGGATCCTCTTGGGGGGATCGTGACAACACCCATAAATACTTCCGGTTTGGCGAGCCTACCAAAGCGGCTTGGTAGTCGCCTTCTATTTTTAGAATCCAATAGTCCCCCCACACCAACGGTAGCCAAGATAACCACTTGGGCGCAAAGCGTACCTCCAGTACGGCTGGGTTTAATGGTGTCACCGCATCAGATAACCGACCTTCGCCCTGCGCTTCTACTCCCTCACCATTTGCCTGCACACACTGATTTTTTACCAGTAAGGAGTTTACTTGAAATATATAGTGAGCTTGGACGTCTTTTGCACACTGCTTTTGAAAGCGATTTGGCAGTCGAGCCTGTTCATACCACGTCCCTGCATAACGCTGTAAGTTGACATCTGGTTGGGTCGGTAACATGTGCGCCTTCGAGCAAGCGCTCAAAAATATGACGCCTACTACTATGAGCCACTTTCGCATGGTTTTCTCCTTATCGCATTAGAGCTAGCATACCGCACCCTTGGCCTACCTGAGTAAAAAAGACAGGCTGTTTCAGTTTTAGGCTTGAATCTGCTGATCTCGCCCAGCATATAAACCACTGATTAGCATCATCACAGCAATCACAAGACAAAAAATCAAAGTACTCGCCCAGGATTGGCTAATATCATGCATCTTACCCGTTAATGCGGGTCCTCCTGCCGCTAATAAATAGCCGATAAACTGCGCCATCCCCGACAACGCCGCGGCCAAAGGCGCGGTCGCGACTCGCATTCCCACAAAAGATAGTGCCAGCACAAAAACCGCCCCCGAACCAAAACCTAAAATAACACTCCACCACCAGGCGGCATCCGGATACAACCACAGCCCCAGCAGCCCCACAAACACTGGCAGCATCATGAGTACCACCACTATACGTTGATCTTTAAAACGAGCAATCAATGGCACAATAACCAAACCCGGTATGGCTGTTGCTAACTGCAAAACCCCCTGCATGCTTGCTGCCTCATCGGCGCTAAAACCCGACGCCTGCAACATAGCCGGCAACCAGCTAACAACAATGTAATACATCAAAGAATTCAAACCCAGAAATAGCGATACCTGCCACGCTAAAGGATGACGCCATAAAGATATTGATGCACTACGGCGACGCTGCTCTGCTTGAGGACGGCCTTTGTGACGTTGTGGCCACCACACCACTAACGTAATAAGAATCATTAGACTCATGGCCAAAAGGGCTATACGCCAACCCCAAACATGCGCAATAGGCACGGTCACCGCTGATACCAGAGCAGCAATAATTCCCATGCTCAAAGCATACAAGGAGGTAATCAACGCAATACGCTGGGGGAAATCGCGCTTAATTAAACCTGGCAAAAGCACATTACCCAATGCGATGCCCACCGCAATGATATTGTTACCCATATAAAGAGCGGCTAAATGCGGTAAAGAACGTAGCCCTACTCCAATTAACATGAACCAAATGGCATAATAAAGACTACGCTCCAACCCAAAGCGCTGAGCAACGCTAGCACTACACAATGACACCAAGGCAAATACAAATAACGGCAAAGAAGTCAACAAACCCAGAGCTGCTGAACTTAACCCCGTATCAATCTGGATTAAATCCACCACAGTCGGCAAGCTCGTAATCGGCGCGCGCAGGTTAGCAGCAATACACACAATGCCCAAAATCAACCATTCAGGGCGTCGTAATAATTTCATAGTTATCCTAAAGCTATAACAGTAACAAAGTAATAGGATGACTTTACGTCATCCCTTCCCCGTCATAAAGGCGTTAATATGACAATCAATAGCTCAAATCAGACAAACCCGTGGCACGCCTACGGCATGAGCCCTATTAACCCAGACCAATTAACGGGGGCTTTATTCGTATTACAGACACAAATTGGGAAAACAGCGGCAGAGCTGCCATTGCATCAACATCAAAATGGCCAATTAATTCTTGTGCATCAAGGCGTAGTAACCTGCAAGGTAGAAAACGGCTATTGGCTGGTGCCCCCAAACAGTGCCATGTGGATCCCAGCTGAACATATCCATAGCAACCATAGCTCAGCCAATGCAAAGGTGTCTTATGTGTTTATTGATCGCTGTATTGGTCAGCTGCCAGCCACCGCTCAATTACTTGCCATACCCGCTTGGATTCAAGCCCTTATCCAACAGTTGGCTCACGAACCCTACCCGTATGAAAACAACGCGTTGACTTGTGCCATGCAAGAAGTACTGATCATGGGACTACAACAAGTTAAAACCTTAGATTTGTATGCGCCATTGCCCACAGAGCCACGCTTGCAACAAATGGCACAGTCGATTTTGCAGCATCCTCAACAACGGATTCGACTCAGCACATGGGCGCAACGCTTTGCCTGCAGTGAGCGAACGCTAGCGCGCCATATTCAAAAACAAACCGGTATGAGTTTTCGTCGATGGCGCCAACAACTCTTGATTTTATTAGCTTTACAAAAACTGGGGGAAGGCCATGCCGTCAAACGCATTGCTAGCGATCTTGGTTATGAATCCCCCAGTGCATTGATTGCGCTTTTTAAGCAAATCGTAGGCGTAACGCCTGGACAATTTCAGCTTTAAGCCAAGTCTTGCGCTTGACTGATTTTCACGCCCTGCTCAGCAAACACGTCTTGCGCGACGCGTAATGCATTTAGTGCGCGCGGAAACCCCACATATGGCACCAAATGCATAATACAACCAACAATTTCATCGGGGGTCAGCCCTACATTTAATCCTGTCACCACATGCATCCCAATCTGAGGCGTGCCTTGGGCGACTAAAGCGGAAATGGTGGTCAGTACTTTTTGTTTATTATCTAAGCCTGGCCGTGCATACACATCACCAAACGCAAACTCCACCACCCAACGCTGCAAATCCGGTGCCACGTCTTTAAAACCGGCACCAATATCCATGTGCCCAGTGGCACAGTCAGGGGTAGGCACCGTCAGCTCTTTAAGTTTGTCTAAACCTTTTTGATAACGATCTGTGGTCATGTTCTTTCTCCATACAATAAAAACAAACACCCTATAGTAGCAAATGGCGCCTGCCTTATTTTGCAAAAGACTTTACAATAAGCAAGTAAAAAGGTTTTCTTTATTAGGGAATTTATCCATGTCATCCCTCTGCAAACTGAATCGCTGGTTTCGACTTTCAGTCGCTAGTGTACTTTTTGTTGCCCACCTCCTCCCGACTTATGCCTGCACTCGTGTGGTCTATCTAGGAGAACAGCAACATGTCATTACCGCTCGCTCCATGGACTGGAAATCGGATATAGGCACGAATTTATGGATATTCCCTCGGGGCATGAAACGCTCAGGTGAGGCAGGTCCAAACTCTATTCAATGGCAGTCCAAATACGGCAGCATTATCGCTTCTGGTTATGATATTGCCACTACAGACGGCATGAATGAAAAAGGGCTCGTCGCCAATGTACTTTGGCTAGTAGAGTCTTCTTATCCTATTTATGATGGCAGTACGCCTGGCCTATCTATTTCAGCGTGGTCTCAATATGTGCTGGATAATTATGCTACGGTACAAGAAGCTGTTGAAGCCCTAGCACAACAACCTTTTACTCTCGTTACTGATAAACTTCCTGGCGAAGACCGGCTCGCCACACTACACCTCTCTTTATCCGATGCCAGTGGCGACAGCGCAATCATTGAATATATTGATGGCAAACAAGTCATTCATCATGACCGTAGCTATCAGGTAATGACCAACTCCCCTACTTTTGAACAACAGCTTGCTCTCAATACCTATTGGGCACAAATTGGTGGGCTCAATATGCTGCCCGGCACTAACCGAGCTGCAGATCGTTTTGCAAGAGCTTCTTTTTACGTCAATGCGATTCCCAAAACTGATAATCCAGTAGATGCTCTTGCCAGCGCCTTAAGCATCATTCGTAACGTATCCGTGCCCTATGGGGTCAGCACCCCCGATCAGCCTAATATTTCCTCCACGCGTTGGCGTACTCTCGCTGACCACAAAAACCAGCTGTATTTTTTTGAGTCTGCTCTAGCACCGAACGTTTTTTGGGTCGACCTAAAACAAATAGACTTCTCGGAAAAAACAGGACAGGTTAAAAAGCTCACCCTTGGACCTAATCAGGCCAATATTTATGCTGGCGAGGTTAGCCATGCTTTTCAGCGCAGTGAGCCTTTTCACTTTTTAGGACTTGCTCAGGAATAGGCATGGCTAATAACGCATAGCTAAGGCTTTTACCATGCGCATCTACGGCCAGCGAGCGCGTAACCCCTCCCCCCAAAGCTCCCTCTAACACAAAATGCAAAGCATGGAGCTGGGGGAGCTCGTAACGGATCACAGAGCCTTTAACTTTTTCTCCTAAAAACTGCTGCACTCGCTCCGCAGTTAAAAACCGTTTTAACCATATAAAATCCGACGCCTGATAAGTGATCACGGATAAAGTGGAAGTATTGCCTTTATCACCAGTTCTGGCATGAGCAAAATCATAAAGATGCATCCGAAGTCTCCCAGATTTTTACAATAGGCTGCACTACCTGTTCAGGGATAAGCACCGATGCCACCGCCACGATCTCTTTGACCCATTTCTTTGCGCCCCCGCCGCCGGCTGGCCCATTGGTATAAAGCGCTTCAACCTCATTGCCTATGGTTTGTGCTGCCTCTCGTGTTTGTGTTCGTCCTGAGACACGCAACAAGACCTCATACGGAGCAATACGTTGATAACTCGTGCTAATTGCATCACCATGCAAAGCGCTCACTCCTATTAGATCGCCACGCAACTCACTATAGTCTACCCCTAACTGCTGTAGTCGCTCCTGCACCACTTGATACGCAAGCTCCGCTCGCTCTTTAGCACTTGGCCCTGCGTAAGCGATTTCTCCAGTGCCTACATAACCATCTTGATAGCCAATAGATACCTTAAGCAAACCACTTTTTTCTCGACCCGACGCACCCTGTATAGCAATTTGTGATGGTCCAACTTGCGTAAATTGCACCTGACTAAAATCCGCTTGTACATCAGGCGTCAGATAGCAATGGGGATCATGAATCTCATAAAGGAGCTGTTCCGTGCAATTAGCAATAGAGAGCTCCCCCCCACTTTGCGCTAGCTTCGAAAAAACCGCATTCCCTAAAGCATCGACATCAGCATAAGGAAAACCAAGATTCGCCAGACCAGCCACGGGTTTTTTAACCGGATCGGCATAATACCCCCCCGTAAGCTGTCCTGCACACTCGAGTAAATGACCAACGGCAGTGCCTTTACCTAATCGCTCCCAATCCGTTAGCTCCCAACCAAACTCGTACACGCACGGTGCTAAATATAAAGCAGGGTCCGCGACACGGCCAGTGATGACGACATCTGCTCCTAGCTCAAGCGCCTGCACAATTCCCGTTACGCCCAAATAGGCATTTGCCGAAAGCATGGATTTTAATGTTTGTGAGGACTGTCCTGTTTCCAACAAAGGCAAGTCATGGGCTTTAATGTAATCCGTCACATTATCCCCTGTGACGGAGGCTATTTTAAGCTGCGTCAAGCCCATGCTATCCGCTAATTTTCGTACTCGTTGAGCTGCTGCTAACGGATTTGCGGCTCCCATATTCGTGATAATTTTAGTGCGGTTGGCTACACACGCCGGCAACACCGCGCGAAAACGTGCCTCGAGCAACAAGTCATAACCCGTTTGCGCATCCGCTTGCTTACGCTGCTGCGCCAGAGCTATCGTACGCTCGGCTAATGCCTCGAAAATCAAATAGTCTAACTGCGCTTGCTGAGCTAAAGCCTGAGCCGGCTCAATACGATCCCCAGCAAACCCCGCCCCAGCTCCTAAACGAATCGTTTTCATTGTGATCACCTTTGCTTTTAAATAGGGATAACACCAACCAAGATCGCCACAAACGTCATCACTAAAGAGGCCGCCCATAAATATAAGAAGCTAAAGCGTTGATGCGCGCCCAGTTCAATCCCACATAAGCCAACCAATAAAAAGGTAGCTGGGGTCAGAGGGCTAATCGGAAACCCGGTGGTCATTTGTCCCATAATCGCTGCTTGTCCCATACTAATGGGATCTACGCCCAATAGCTGTCCAGCCTCTGCCATAACGGGTAAAACGCCAAAGTAAAAACTATCAGGATCAAACAATAGACTCAACGGCATAGAAAAAATAGCGGTGACCAAAGGCAAATACTGCGCTTGATCGGCCGGCACATGCGCAGCGGCAAACAACGCCATTTCGCTGAGCATTTTGCTCTCTTTCATAATGCCAATAAATACCCCTGCCGCAAATAACACACTAGCCATCATCAGTGCTGCTTTCGCATGCGCATCAATACGCTCGCGCTGTGCTTGCGCTTTAGGGTAATTCAGCAATAACGCCAATACGGTCCCCACCATAAAACACACAACCGGTGGAGCCCAGTTAGCTATCATGGCATACAGCACCACAACCACTAACGTGATATTGACCCAGAACAAATAAGGACGATGCAAATCAGAGCATGACACGGATTCTTGGGCCTCGGTTGTACCCATGCCCAGGCTCACCCCAGCACGCTGCAAACGCCCTTCTTCCTTTTTACCTAACCACCATGCCGTCACATAGACAAACAGTAAGCCCGCTATTTGTACTGGTAGCATAGGGGTATAAAGTTCAGTAATAGTGCTATCTAAGGAACTAATAGCTCGTAGCGTTGGCCCACCCCAAGGCAGCATATTCGCCACCCCAGCGCTCATTGCTACCACGCAAGCCAATACGCGCTTATCTAGCTGTAAACGCTCAAACAAGGGCAGCATAGCAGGCACCACAACTAAAAAGGTTGATGCCCCAGATCCATCTAAATGTGCCAATGTTGCTAACACTGCCGTGCCTAAAGTAATACGAGCGGGATGATTGCCCACTAGCCGCAAAATACGCCGAATAATCGGCTCCAGTGTGCCCGCGTCATTCAATATGCCAAAAAATAAAATGGCAAAAATGAACATGCTCGCCATCGGCGCAATGGACTTGATACCACTAACGATAAATGCGCCCGTTTCTGTACCAAAGCCACCAAGCAAGGCAGCCACAATAGGCACAATAATCAGTGCCACCAGCGCTGAGAGACGATTTGTCATGATGCTCGCAAGCAAAATAACAATCGTCAACAACCCTAAGAGTGCCAACATGTCTATGTCTCCTTTACTTTTATGGATTATTTAACGTATTGTAAATAGCTTGATTTATTAGTAAATTGAAATAATCTTATAATAGTTATTAGGTTTTCCTATGATTCATGGTGCCAAACATCTTCGCGCTTTTTTAGCGGTAGCCAAACTCAAAAGCTTTACACTAGCGGCCAGAGACTTACATGTATCGCAACCCACGCTCAGCGTACAAATCCAGCAATTGGAACAACATTTGAACGTCCAACTTTTTGAACGAGATCGACGACACGTTCGCTTAAGTCCTGATGGTCAGCGCCTTTTTCCTGAGATTGAAAAACTCTACGAAGCGACTCAACGGTTATTTCAGGCCAACAGCAATCATTTACCAACGCCTGTACACCTACGCCTCGGTGTTCTGCCATCTATCGCTGCAGCCGTTTTGCCACAGGTACTGCCCCCATTTAAAAAAACCTATCCCCACATCCATATCGAAATTCACGATGCCGTAGATCTAAACCTAATAAAAATGCTTAAAAGCCATGAAATCGAATTTGCATTAGGTGCGCATTTAAGCACAGAAAAAAATATCCGCTACACCCCATGGAAAGAGGACACAATGAGTGTTTTTTATCCTATTGGCCATCCTATAGAGCAAATCAGCGCTCCCTGCCTGACAGATATTATTCAATACCCACAAGTCGTGACTACCCTCAATACCAGCGTGCGCCAAATCGTCGATGCGGCTTTGCATGCCTTATCACTTAAAATGGAAATCGCAGTAGAAGCCCATTACCTTTCTACCGCTGCAGCTCTAGTGCAATCCGGCTTAGGGCTTGCGATCTTGCCCACCTCTGCCAGTCAAGCTGTCTGCATGACGCACCTACGCTCCACACCCATCGCCGCTCCCTCTTTAAAACGACAACTTGTTGTTTTACAACGCGAAAACCAAAGTCCGTCCTTAGCTGCCCAACAATTCATTCAATTTTTGCTTAATTTCTCTACAAGTTAAACGTCGAGCAGTCTTGATTAGTCTTATATAAGACCCTTGACCTTTTACTTATACTCAAATAAAGTATAAGTCTGCCACGTTGAAAATAACGCGCTGTGTTTTTTTAACCTTTTAATACTCGATTTGAGCATAATATGAATCACGTGCAATCTACGGTACCGCCTTTAGCTACGGTGCTGATCGAGCCTGTAGTACGAGCGACCCTAGCCGAAGACTTAGGGCGCGCAGGCGATATCACTAGCGATGCCATTATCCCCGCTACCACTCAGTCAGAATTGTATTTGGTCGCGCGCCAAGCCGGTGTACTCGCTGGTCTAGACCTAGCGCGGCTTGCTTTTATGCTGGTAGATCCCAGCATCGATTTTGAAAGCTTACTCCAAGATGGAGCACGCCTAGAACCAGGTAGCCGCATTGCGCGTATCGCTGGGCCAGCACGAGCTTTGCTCACCGCGGAGCGTACTGCTCTTAATTTTCTGTGCCATCTTAGCGGGATTGCCAGCATCACAGCTACAATTGCAGATCGCATTGCCCCTTTGGGCTGCAAGGTCACCTGCACGCGTAAAACAACGCCCATGTTACGTCATCTCGAAAAATACGCCGTGCGTGTAGGGGGCGGCAGCAATCATCGCTTTGGTTTAGACGATGCCATCCTCATCAAAGACAACCATATTGCTATTGCCGGCAGCATCCAAACCGCCGTAGAACGCGCGCGTGCTGCAATCGGTCATCTGGTCAAAATCGAAGTCGAAGTCGATACTCTAGAACAGTTGGATCAAGCGCTCGCACTCGGTGTTGACGTGATTCTATTGGATAACATGGATATCCCCACCCTCAAAGAGGCCGTACGTCGTATTAATGGACGAGCTATCAGTGAAGCGAGCGGAGGAATCACTCCAGATACGGCGGCAGCCATTGCTGCCACAGGTGTTAACCGCCTTGCCATCGGCTGGATCACCCACAGTGCCCCCATTTTAGATATCGGTTTAGATGCGCTCAACCCCGCATAGGTAAACATTATGAAAGCAAAAGCTCTATGGGCTGGCCTGGCCGCCATAGCTCTTAGCGCCGTGGCTGCACTAACCTGGCGCCCACAGGTCGAGGCCGCCGCCACAACCCAAGACATCTACCCCAGCAAGCCTGTCACCATTGTGGTTACTTTCCCCCCCGGCGGGGGTACCGACCTGCTAGCGCGTAAGCTGGGCGAGGCCTTGGAGCAACGCTGGCGCCAGCCCGTGATCGTAGAAAACCGCCCAGGTGCCAGTGGCAATATCGGAGCGCGCTATGTGGCCGACAGCCACGCCGATGGCCACACCCTACTTATGGTTAATAGTTCGTTTGCCATCAACCCCGGGGTTTACCGACAACTTGGCTTTAATCCAAAAAAGGATTTTGCCCCAATCATTAATGTGGCATGGATCCCTTCGGTATTGATTGTCGGCGAACGCAGCTCGGTTAATACCTTAGAGCAAGCCCTCGCACAAACACAAGCCGGCTCGGTCGCCTATGCCTCATGTGGCAATGGCACCCCTCAACACCTAGCCGGAGAAATGTTAGCCGAACGCACCCAACAACCACTACTTCATATCCCCTATCGGGGCTGTGGCCCTGCTGTTTCTGATATTATGGCTGGCCAAGTTCCCATGGGCTTCGTGACCATTGCCAGCGCGATGGGCTTTGTACAGCACGGCAAACTCAAGCCTTTGGCTGTTACCTCTCCCACGCGCAGTCCTGTTATGCCTGATGTCCCCACCATGGCTGAGCTTGGTATAAAAGACTATGAGCTAAATCAATGGCATGGGCTGCTCGCACCAGCCGGCACCCCATCCGCGATCATCACACAAATTAATCAAGAGCTAAGCCAAATTATGCAGCAAGAAAAAATTCAACACGAACTGCAAAATTTAGGTTATACTACGACTCGTAGTACAGCAGATGAATTTACACGCATTATTCATGCGGATATTGATCGCTTTGCCGCACTTACACAACGTGCTGGCTTACAAATCAACTAAATTCATCCTTTTTAATTTTTCTGCAAAAAACACTTGCACAAAATTAAAAAACCATGCTATATTACAGGTCTTGGCTCATTAGCTCAGCAGGTTAGAGCGACGGAATCATAATCCGCAGGTCCCCTGTTCGAATCAGGGATGAGCCACCAAAATTCCCAAAACCCCGCTAAAATTTAGCGGGGTTTTTTTATGCCTTATTTTTCAAAACGGGCAAATCACTCTGCCCGCTTTAGGCTAACGCGCTTGTTTAGCTAGTGGTAATTTTGTTCCCGCAATCGCTCGCTCCTGAATCACATCCCCCTTAAACCGAAACAGCTTAGCTGGACGGCCAGCCGTGCCCGCTGTCATCGCGCCCGTTTCTTCTACTAAATTTTGCTGCTCAACCAAACGTCGGAAGTTTTGTTTATGCAACACCCGCCCCGCAATCGCTTCTACGGTTTGCTGTAATTGCAATAAAGTAAATGCTTCGGGCATGAGCTCGAACATCACCGGACGATATTTAATTTTTGCACGCAAGCGCGCCATACCTGTGGCCAAAATGCGCCGATGATCATAACGCATCGGCAATCCTAGCGCCCCCTCTTCTCCAAGCTCGTTACTATCACGTGTAGCTTCTGCCACTAACCCCGCTTCAAATAATAACTCGTAGCGCTGCAGCACCATGTCCTCGTTCCAAGGAGAGCCATCCAAACCAAATGCATAGGCCACACGTGGCCAACGCAAAGGGGCTTGAGTACGATCCATCTGCGCCCACCTTGTTAATGCCGGAATCAAATGCTGACTTAACAAGTCGGGCATGCCAGCACGCCAGTCTTCCCACGGAAAATAGCGATACCAGTCCTGCCAGCCTACCTCGGCAACATCCGCATTCGCGCTTTCTACGGTTAAGGCCAAATAACTCACGGAAATCACGCGCTCGCCCGAAGCATAAAAACGCCCTTTGTCTGCAAAAGTATATAGCTGCTCCACATAACCCAGCTCGTGCTGCGTTTGCTCCTCTACCCACTGTCGCAACCCATTTTGCAAAGAGCGGTGGGAATGTTGTAACGGCCCTGCCGGCAAAGCCCGTGCACACTGCGTGGTCAGTACACGCGGCTGACCTTGCGTAACCGCGACTAAAACGGCGACCAGCTCAGCTGACAAAGAGGCATCCATCTCCATCCCCAACCTTTAAAAATCCTACTACTACAAAAAGCGAACCCAACACCTTTAACACGGTGTCTTTTGCTCGCCCAATTGCGCTTTAAGCCTAAATAATTTCAATAAAGATGAGCTAAACTGTGTATCATCTAGAGACTTTTCTCCTAAAGTAACCAACAACAGTTGATTAACTGGTCGCAAACGACGATATTGGTTTAACTCCCAAACCGTCCCTCCAAACCTTACAGCTAGCTCTAATAAGTATCTTTGATCCAACCCCAATCGTTTTACAAAATTTCCTAAGGGTCGATGGTGATAAGCTCGCCCTGTATAGCGTAAAAAACTTTTACTCTCAGTATGCTGCAACAACCACACCGCTACTTTTTCTGGGGTCAACACCAAACCAGGATTAGTTGAACAAAACACATAAAATGTTCTGAGCTCTTGCATTGTTCTGGTATCTACAATTTTAAAAACGTAGAGCAAAAGCTTAATCTCTTTACCACCGCGACTGCGTAATACGACTGGAGCCTCAGCATACCAAAAACTATTTCCGCTTAGCTGCTCCCCAAAAATCTGCTGATAGGGCAACGGCATCTTGGCATAGTTAACCGCATAAAACTCTAATTTTTCTGCGACCGCTGATGGTGTTGTATATTCATTAGCACTACTCCAACATTTCGTAGAAGGAGAAACCACAGCAAACACATTACGCCCACTTTGTTGCCACGTCTGCCATAGTTGATTCGTGTGCTCTTCGACCCAATGAACTACAGGCACATCTAAACTACATTTTTCAGTCCAGTCCATCGCAAATTCCAGCTCAAAACGAGCTGATTTATTTTTTGGGCTTCGTTGTAGAGTCACACCGTTATCCCATCTTTCTGTATCGCTCAATTGCAGCAAAGGGGCAGCCAATAGCTCTCCGCTCCCTGCCCCAATCACACTCGCATACATTTGGGACTGAATAGCCCTTAACCGCTGTTTAACATGGTGAATTAAAATCGGCTGATCTGAAGCTAATAAAGCCGCTTTCTGCACAGCCTCTTGCTGATACTGCACCGCCTGCTCGGATAAAGCCATGGTTAAACGCTTGTTCTTTGCTTCGGACCACAGGTCAAAAGCGGCCGAACCAAATGCCATCTCATCAACCAAGCTTACTGTTTGGCGTAATGTACTTATATCAATACATTGCTTGGACAAGTTATTACGAGCAAAAACGGATTTTAATGTTTGCATACGTATAAAATTTATCAAATTGATACTGGCTCTTTACGAGCAGCATAAAGAGCTAGCCAAACCACCCTAAATTTTGCTCTACCACACAAAACTCAGGGTTAAGCTCAGTGCTCAAATTACTCATGTAACTGATACTGATTACATAAAGCAAGAAATTCGGCCAGCCGTGGCGTCTCTATCCCTTCCTGCTCAAGAATTTCAGCCACATGGGGTGCGGCCTGAGCAGATTGCCTTGCATCTAAAAATAACCAACGGCTGCGGCGTGCCAAAACATCCTCAACCGTACGCGCGTACTCATAACGCACGGCAAAGCGTACCATTGCTTGGCTCAACCCGGGTAGGATTTCCTGATCCGCTCCGTCTAGGCTCTGTACCCAGGCAGCTTCGCTACCATAAACACGCGCATCTGGCTGGCTTTGTAAACTACGATTTTGCCTATCTACCGGAGCTCCTACCAAGACCAAAGATTTTGTCGTCGATGGAGCCAAATGCCCTAACACCCCCTGCTGCGTACAGTGTTTTAAGACATCTTCGGCCATGGCACGGTAAGTCGTCCATTTCCCCCCTGTCACCGTAACCAAACCCGAGGAGCTACTTAAGATAGTATGTTCACGACTTAATTGTTTTGTGCTACCAACCGAATCTGCTTTCACTAAAGGACGCAGCCCCACCCATACGCTGCGTACATCGGCACGGGTGGGAGCTTTGGCTAAGTAATTAGCGGCCTCGGATAAAATAAATGTGATTTCCTCCTCGAACGCTGCTGGCTCACGTGCCAAATCATGACGTGGGGTGTCCGTGGTTCCTAAAATCACTTTTCCTAGCCAAGGCACTGCAAAAAGCACGCGTCCATCTGCGGTTTTCGGTACCAGCAAGGCATGCTCACTGGGCAAAAAATCCCGATCCACCACCAAATGTACTCCTTGACTTGGGCTCACCAAGCTCTGTACGGGTTGCTGCGTATGCTGAGCATCCGTACGCCGTAAATCATCCACCCATACGCCCGTCGCATTAATGACACAGCGTGAATGAATGGTATAGCGCTCTTCGGTTTCTGCGTCCTCACAGATCACCCCAGCAACTTGTTGATTGTCATACAGCAAGTCCACTACTGGGCAATAGTTCACCACCAACGCTGAGTTAGCCGCCGCCGTACGTGCCAAAGCCAGCGCCAACCGTGCATCATCAAACTGTCCATCCCAATACATGACCCCGCCTTTTAGCCCGTTCTCTTTTACACCAG
The DNA here is from genome assembly GCF_030152715.1 of Paenalcaligenes sp. NCBI lineage: Bacteria > Pseudomonadati > Pseudomonadota > Betaproteobacteria > Burkholderiales > Alcaligenaceae > Paenalcaligenes > Paenalcaligenes sp. The sequence continues at coordinate 6,310 of NZ_JASLIX010000070.1, read as the reverse complement.
GCAATGCGGCCAAAGCTTGACGCCGCCCTAAAAAACGTGTGCTTCCTAAACCATCTTGACCTGCGAGCGCGTCATACGCTTTAAGCCCGATGCCATAAAAAGGGGTTTCCCAGCATTTATAAGAAGGCATCACAAAGCCCAAGGGCGAGGCCAAATGGGGGGCATTACGCAGCAACGTTGTGCGCTCGTGTAAGGCTTCGCGCACAAGCGCAATATTGCCCTGTGCCAAATAACGCACCCCACCATGGACGAGTTTCGTCGCCCGAGATGAAGTGCCTTTAGCAAAGTCGTGTGATTCTAACAATACAACAGATAAACCACGCGCCGAGGCATCGACCGCTATACCTAAACCTGTTGCTCCACCACCGATTACGATAAGATCAACCTCGTTGATGCGCGCTAAAGCGGCCATGATTTGAGATCGATCTGCTGGTAAGGGAGAGATTCTTGAAGTCATGAAGGATAAACCAAAAAAAACAAACGCAGCCTATAGTTTAATTCAAGCTAGGGGTAAACTTTAAGGATTACATGGAAATGATGGTGATATGACATATTTACTTGCGCTAGACCAAGGCACATCCAGTTCGCGTGCCATTGTATTTGATCGCTACGGTAATAGCATCAGTGTGGCACAACAAGAGTTTAACCAACACTACCCTCAATCGGGTTGGGTAGAGCATGATCCCATGGAGATCTGGCATAGTCAGCTCCACACGGCACAGCAGGTCCTAAAACAAGCCAACCTAAAGGCTAAAGACATACAAGCCATTGGCATTACGAACCAACGAGAAACTACCCTGCTCTGGGATAAACGCACTGGAAAACCGCTTGCCCCCGCTATTGTGTGGCAAGACCGGCGCTCTGAACCCCTGTGTGCAAAACTTCGCGAACAAGGTCACGAAAATCGCATTTTTGAAAAAACCGGCCTACGCTTGGATGCGTATTTTTCCGCAACCAAAATCGCGTGGCTGCTGGAACAGCATCCTAACGCACGAGATTTGGCAGAACAAGGGCATCTGGCTTTTGGGACGGTGGATAGCTGGTTAATTTGGCAATTATCAGGTGCCAGCACCCATGTCACCGACACCACCAATGCGTCACGTACCCTACTTTTTAATATCCACACCCAACAGTGGGATGCTGAGCTGCTACAATTATTTGGCATACCTGAATCGATATTGCCCTCTGTACAAGCGTCTAGCAGCTACTTTGCTACTACCGATGCCCGTCATTTTGGCCACTCCATCCCTATTCATGGTGTAGCGGGTGACCAACAAAGTGCGCTGTTTGGTCAAGCCTGCTTTCAGGCGGGCATGGCTAAAAACACTTATGGTACAGGATGCTTCATGCTCATGCATACGGGGCACCAAGCGCAACCCTCACAAAATGGACTCATCAGCACCTGTGCGGCGCAACATGATAGTAACGCGGCTTATGCCTTAGAGGGAAGCGTGTTTGTCGGGGGGGCGGTGGTGCAATGGTTACGTGATGGTCTGGCCGCCTTTGATCACAGTCATCAAATCGAAGCCTTAGCACTCAGTGTGCCGGATTCGGGTGGTGTGATGTTTGTTCCTGCCTTTACTGGGCTCGGAGCGCCTTACTGGCAGGCTGAAGCACGCGGCACGATTACCGGACTAAGCCGTGGTAGTACTATGGCCCATATTGCCCGTGCCGCTTTAGAAAGCATCGCTTATCAAAGCACCGCCTTACTTGAAGCCATGAGTCGCGATGCCTGTCAAACCGGCTCTGCCCCGCTCACCGAGCTGCGTGTAGATGGGGGGGCAAGTCAAAACAATTTATTGATGCAGTTTCAGGCTGACTTATTAGGTATCCCAGTCGTGCGCCCCACGCTTATCGAAACGACGGCACTTGGCGCAGCCTATTTAGCGGGACTTAGTGCTGGTGTTTATGCTCATGTTGATGAACTACAACACTTATGGCAAATTGATCGCGTCTTTGAGCCCTCGATTTCGCGCGAGCAAGCCCAAGAACTCATGCATAAGTGGAATCACGCTATTCGACAAACCTGCGCCTAAACGGCTTTCCCTCTATTTAAGGATCTTCTATGCGTAACTTAGCCTTAGCCATTGGCGTTTTTATTGTAGTGTTGGTGGCACTAAGCTTTGGGGAGAAAATCACTAGCGAGCTTTTTATCTGGCTGTCTCATATCACAGGGATGGCTATGCATCAGCTTCAGGATCTTACTTTAGTCATGCAGCGCTATGTTCAAGCTAACTGGGGTAAAGTGCTGATCGCACTCGCGTTAACTGTCCCCATTAGCCTATGGATTAGCCGACAAAGTCAACAAGGCGAACCCAGTGACCGTATTCACAAAAAACGTAAAATAGCCATTTTTCTTGCCGTGTTTTTAGGTTGGCTTGGCATACATCGCTTTTATTTAGGGCAAATCGGTTGGGGGCTAGTTTACATCGTTATCTTTTATCTCTTTGCCCCACTTATTGTACTGATTAGCTGGATTGACGCGCTACGCTATGTATTAATGAGCGATGAAGACTTTGCACTCCGGTTATAAACATGGCTTTTTTTCACGTACGTACTTATCTACAACAGGCCAGCCCTAACGATTTTGATGAGCATTTGCTTCAGTCCACACTACACCATGGCCCGCAAGCGATTATTTGGCAAGGGCAACAGGGGCTAGTGGTGCCTCGTACTTATGCTCAGCACCCTCGCTTTAAATACAGTCTGCAACAACTACAAGCCCTGGGCTGGCCCCTGACAGTACGTCAATCAGGGGGTGGTGTGGTCCCCCAAGGGCACGGCATCTGGAACATTAGCTTAGCGTGGCGACAATACGGACGCCCTTTGGATTTAGCCGGCCCGGCTTATGCTTTATTATGCCGGCCACTGCAAAAAGCATTCGCCGATGTAGGAATAAAAGCCAATACCCAAGCGGTGGAGGGGTCATTTTGTGATGGCCGTTATAATCTTGCCATTTGGCACCAGCACCAAGCCAAAAAAATCGTGGGTACGGCACAGGTGTGGCGCCGCTGCGCGCCCCCTCTGACTGTTCCCTCACCCACTCGCCAAGCAGGCGACCCGTCTGATTGGCATGTTGTACTGTGCCATGCACTGGTGCTCATCCACGTCGATCACGAGCTTGTCACTCACTACGCTAATCTTGTTGAACAAACACTAGAGCGCACACAACGCTACCAGGCCCAACGTATTGTTAGCCTTAATACCCTAAACATTAGCTCTGAGCAGTGGCTGTCTCGGTTGCAATACCATTTGCGTCAGCAAGCTGTGCCTCATGATCAAGCATTGTCATCACACTCGGAATCGAATCATGAATAGCACTCGCTCCCAATTTTTTCGTAATCCCCATACGATTAAGCTTACGGCGAATCGCTGGGTTAACCTCGGATAATAATAAGCGGATCTGTTTACGCTTGCAGCTATCTACGGCCTTGTCCAGAGCCGATAAAGCTGTACCATCGGCAAACGGCACATGATGTAAACGTAACACCACAGTATGCACATTGCTATCCACCTGCTCCAATGCGCGCTCAAAAGGGTCCACCGCAGCAAAGAAAAAAGGCCCCTCTACGCTAAAGACCGCCACATGAGCCGGCACTTGGATGGCATCCGCAGCAAATTCTCGCTTTAAAGCACGCGCTGACTGAGGTTCAACACGTACACTATCGGCCATGCGCTTTAAAAAATGCAGCATGGCTAGCACAACCCCGATATTGACAGCGACAACCAAATCAGCAAAAACCGTCAACCCCAGGGTGACGAGCAAAATCAGCACATCCGCTTTAGGCGCGCTTCGAATTGTATGCCACACAAGCCGAGGCTGGCTCATATTCCATGCGACCATAAATAAAATCGCCGCTAAAGTGGCCAAAGGAATGTGTACGGCTAAGGGAGCTAAAACAATTAGCACCAGCATCAGTACAATGGCATGCACAATACCAGCAATGGGACTATTTCCCCCATTACGAACGTTGGTAGCTGTACGCGCAATCGCGCCTGTGGCCGCAATCCCCCCAAAAAGCGGTGCTAGAATATTAGCTACCCCCTGTCCGATGAGCTCCTGATTCGAGTTGTGGCGCGTATTGCTCATGCTGTCTGCCACCACCGCTGATAATAACGACTCAATTGCCCCCAGCATGGCAATAGCAAAAGCCGGACCAATGAGCTCAACCAAGCGGTTAAGACTGATTTCAGGTAGCTGAAAACTGGGCAGCCCCCGAGGGATTTCCCCAAAAGCACTCCCAATGGTTGCCACACTAGAGAACTGAAAAATCGACTGCACCAAGGTCAACACCACCAGCGCGACCAAAGGACCAGGAATACGCTGCATGCGAGGGATACGCGGCGTATAAATCACAATCAATAACGACAAAACAGCAACAAAAGTCGTCATCAAATCCATTTGAGGGAAAGAGGTGATCAGCTGCCAGAACTTTTCATGAAAATGCTGCCCTGTTACAGCGGGCAAGCCAAAAAAATCTTTCCACTGCCCTACCCAGATAATGACACCAATCCCCGCCGTAAACCCCACAATAACAGGAGCGGGGATAAACTTAATAATTGCTCCCAAGCGCGCAGCGCCCAGCAGCAAAAGAATAACCCCCGCCATCAGCGTAGCTATCTGTAAGCCATCCACGCCATGTTGCGCCACGATGGCAGACAGAATCACGATAAACGCCCCGGTAGGCCCTGCAATCTGAACGCGGCTACCACCTAAAATCGAGACGGCCAGGCCGGCTACAATCGCGGTGTAAATCCCCTGTTCTGGTTTAACGCCCGACGCAATAGCAAAGGCCATGGCCAAGGGCAGCGCCACAACCCCGACAATAATGCCCGCGATACAGTTTGAAACCCAATGTTTACGCGCCAACAAGCCGGCGCGCTTGGCCTCGAGTAAAGCGATCATTGAAGACTATCCTAAATAAATAATTGATTAACTGTATCTATTTATTTAAGCGCTTGGCGTCGATTTTAGCAACCGCAAGCTATTCAAAACCACTAATAGGCTTGCTCCTACGTCGGCAAAAACGGCCATCCACATCGTTGCTACCCCAGCTATAGCAAGCGCTAAAAACACCAATTTAATTCCAATTGCGGCACTAATATTCTGCACCAAAACACGATGTAACCGCTGAGACAAACGAATCGTATACGGGATGTTAGCAAGGTCGTCATTCATAATTGCAATGTCTGCCGTTTCAATGGCCATGTCCGACCCTAACGCCCCCATAGCAAAACTTAGGTCTGCTTTTGCCAAAGCGGGAGCATCATTAATTCCATCTCCTACCATGGCACTAAACCCTTCAGTTTGTGTACGCTCTGTGATAATGCGTAACTTATCTTCTGGTAGTAAATCCCCTTGGGCTAGAGGAATCCCTGCCTGGTTTGCTACATGCTGCACAGCCGCGCTGTTATCTCCCGATAACACTTCCACCTTTACTCCTAGCCGAGATAAATCAGCCATTACGGCCTGGACCCCGGATTTTATTTGATCTGCAATCGCAAACGCGGCAACCACCTGCTGTGCTTTGGCTAAGTAAACAAAACTGGCTCCCGCTTGTTGCCATGTTTTCTGCCAAGATATTAAGTCTGCACTAAGCGGTGCATGGCTCAGCCAGCTTAAACGCCCAAGCTGCCAGCTCACACCGTTTTGTGTGGCCATCACACCCGCTCCCGCAACCGCTTGAAAATCCTTTACCGGCAATGCGGACACAGCCCCCTCCAGTGAGCGTGCTAGCGCTTGCGAAGCCGGATGATCAGAACGGCTCGCCAAAGCATAAGCCATCTGCTCCACCGTTTCTAATGGGTACGCTGGCGCCACCCATTGGTCCTGTAAAACCGGCATCCCTGCTGTAATCGTGCCCGTTTTATCTACCGCTAAATAGTCCAATCGTCGAGCGCGCTCTAAATGTAATCCCCCTTTTACCAATAGACCTGCCTTGGCGGCAGTAGCTAAAGCGCTTACTACTGCTACCGGTGTGGAAATCACTAATGCGCAGGGGCAAGCAATCACTAACAAAACCAGTGCTTTATAAACCCAATCCAACCACGTACCACCAAACAACCATGGACCTAATAAGGCAAGCGCTAAAGCTCCAAACGTCACGATAGGCGTATACACCTGAGAAAAACGATCCACAAAACGCTGTACAGGCGCTTTGCTTTGTTGTGCTTGCTGCACTGAAATGGCAATACGAGCTAGCAAACTCTCATCATAAGTACCTTGTGTGCGGTATTGCAGCTCGCCCATGCCGTTAATCGAACCCGCATACAGCCTATCTCCGCTCTGCTTAAGTACAGGTAAACTTTC
>NZ_JASLIX010000055.1:0-4170 GCF_030152715.1 Paenalcaligenes sp. | reverse complement strand
GTGGCGCGTAATATCATGTCGCGCTGATGTGTTGCGCTGCGCATTTGAGATAGAAACGCAGGCCTTGAGCTTTGGCTTTGATGAAAGCTAAGTAGTCGATATCGAGTAGACATACAAAGGTGAATAGTAAAAAAGGCGGTTAAAGAAAACGCTTAAGCAAAAGGTTACGCCAGCTCTCCTTGCAACACCCCTTCTTTCACAACAATCGTATCGTCTAAGCGCACCGTGCAGTTACGCATGGGATAATCAAAGTGACATGAGCTAAAACGGTTCGCGGCAGGATTAGCGCCCGTAGAGATTAAAAAGTTGCCTGCAAAAGCACGTTGTTCGGTGCCATTGGTATCACGTTTGTCATACATGACCATGGCGTCCCAACGTGCTGCGGGAGCCATACCCCAGCCGACATGGCTGACGGCATAGGCATCGGGTTCTTTCCAGTTGGCATAATAGGAGCGAATCAACTCGGCATCCACGCCTGTGCCCTCAATATGCACCACAAAATCGTTTTCTATATGGAGCGTGACGGGGGATTCCAGATAGCGCTTAAACGTTAGATTAAGATCCCCGCGGTCTAAGACGACCCTGCCATTGACGCTGCCGTTGCTTGGGTAGCAAATACAAAGACCGGCAGGCCAATACCCAAAGCTGCCTGGTTTATCGGCGATGCCTGCACTGCCTCTTCCTACAACATCTGTTAAATCCACGGTTAAGTCGGTGCCGGCTGCAGAGCTAACATGCATGGTGCTGGCAGTACTGATCATTTGCCCGCCGATTTGGCTTTTTTTGTGGACTTCTAGGCTGGGTTTAACACGCTCAAGAATTTCTGGGTGCTCGTTACTAATCATCATAATACGTGCACCATGAGCTAATAGCGCATTTCTTTCTACGGCATGCAATAACCCTTCTACAGTGCAGTCCACGACAAAGGAAGTATGCGCTAATGCCTGTATGACAGAAGGGTGATTAGCTAAAGCCAGCGAGGTGCCTGTAGAACGTAAGGGTACAGCCTCGTGATTACGGGGTGATGGGATTGTGATATGAAAGACTTGCGCTCCCAGTTGGCTAAGCGCCAGTTCCGCTAGCTGAGGCAAGATAGGGCGTGATTGGGATTCGGATAAGATCGCCGCGCTTTCACCGGGTTTGACTTGGCATAATTGAAAAACCTCTACAAAATCAGCAATCCATTTACCTTCGATACGTTCTACTAGCACGGGACGGTCTCCTATTTATCAATAATAAAATTACATTTAGGCCGATAAGGCGGTCGTGGTGGCGTCTAAGGGGAAAAAGCGTGACTGATGATAAACCAGTGGGGTGGTGTCTTTTTGTATGTTCAGTTTTTGAATTAGTAGTTGTACAGAAAGATGGTCCCCCGCAGGATGGACATCGTAAATAGAACATTCAAACCAAATGGGGGCTTTTGCGAGTTGAATGGCACCCGTTGCTGTGACGTGATAATCCACCCCTTCGAAGCGCTGGTTTTTATCTTGTCCTGCCAATTGACGGCAAATCTGTGCATGCTCATAACTCAGAATGGATACGCCTAGGCGTTCCGCATGTTGTAAAAAGCGCCAAGTAGAGGAGTGCTTCTGAACAAAGAAAGCCGCTAGAGGTGGTTGTAAAGAAACACCCACAGAAAAGCTAGAGGCCACAATCACGTGCGGTGCATGGTCATGTTGTGCGGCAATAGCGGCTACACCCGATGGGAACAGTCCAAAAGCTTCGCGTAGTTGGGCCTGATCAAAGTGGTGGTCTCCAGTCATATCTTTATCCTTCATGCCAAAACGATTGCGCTCAAAGTAAACAGGTTTTTAATAGGTTTATAGTGCAAGTATTGTGCGATCAACAGAAAATAGCAACAAACCTAGGGAAAACCTTTATGCTTAAAGGGGAGTTGGATCTATTGATAAATAAAGATTTGAGGGAAAACCATAATAATAGAATCTGTCTACCTCGTTCTAATATTGCATATAACAAACGACCGTATTTATTTTGCATGTTTTGATTAGGGGAAGATAATGTCGCTTTTAGCCACTGATAATCGAATTGTTATGTCACAGCCACCTGCGCGTGAAGAAGTAGAGCAAATGGTGCAGCGGGTACACGAAATTGGCCCTTTGCTTAGAGAGCAGGCAGTGGTTGCCGATCGTCAGCGTCTATTGCCCCAAGCCTCGGTCGAGGCGCTGGAGCAAATAGGTGCTTGGGATATTTCTACATTGAAGCGTTATGGTGGCTATGAGGGCGGGGCGCAAATGCTCTTTGAGGTGGCGCGAACTATTGGCTATTACGATCCCAGTGCCGCGTGGTGTGTGGTGATTTCTAATGGCTCCGTCATGTTGACGAACCGCTATGAGGATGCAGTGCTTGATGAAGTCTTTGCGAATGGGCCGATACGCTCTGCTTCTATTTTTGCTCAGCCTCAAGGAACTGCGGTGCCTGATGGACAGGGGTGGCGCATTAAAGGAAAATGGCCTTTTGCTTCGAATAGTAATCATTCACATTGGGCATTAGGCATTTTATATATCAAGCGTAGTGCCGAGGACCCTGATACCTCTCGAGTGGGTTTTGTGTTAATGCGTCGTGATGAGTTTGAAATTCAAGACACGTGGTACACCATAGGTATGCGTGGCTCAGGATCAAATACGATGATTGCAGAAGACTTGTGGGTACCGCATAACCGAGTCATTACGTTTGAAGCATTAATGGGCATGGACCCCGAGCGCGAAGCGCAAGAAACGTTTGGTAGACGCTTAACACCGCATTTAACCATGTCTACGACCATTCAAGCCCCATCGGTTGGTGCAGCGTATGCAGGGTTTGATTACACGGCAGGCTTAGCTAATAAGCGCGGCATTACGTATACACACTATACAAAGCAGTCTGACTCGGGGGCGTTTGTACAAAATCTGGGTGCGACAAGTATTAAAATTGATGGGGCTCGGTTGCTGTTAGAGCGCTCCGCAGCGGCCATTGATCGTGCGGCGTCTGGGCATGAGCCAATGCCTTTGGAGCAAAGAGCGCGGCACCGAGCTGGTATTGGACATGCTGGTCATGAGCTTGTCGCAGCCATGAATGAGTTATGTTGGTTACACGGTACGGCCGCTTTTGCTGAGAACAGTGTATTGGGGCGGATGTGGCGCGATGTGAATACAGGCACTCGCCATGCGTCCATTACGGCTCCTATGGGGTACGAGCTGCATGGTAATGCTATCACCGAGACCCCTTTTATTTCCACTAAGCTATGAGCCCTAGCCCTTTTTCCCCACAAGTATCCGCCTCGCAAGTACTGGATGGTGTTACGGTAAATGGCTGGTATGGCGTGCGCTTTGCGCAGTTCACGGAACGGTTTCAACCGGCTGTCCCTGCGTCGGGCCAGCTGGCGGTGAGCCAGCTGCATGATGTGCCCATTTTTCCGCAGTTACCGAGCCGTTTAGCTAGCTCTATGGGAAAAGCTAAAGCTAACCCCCAGTCAGAGGATGCTTTTTTTGTCAATGTTTGGGCTCCTGCACAGGCAGAGCGCTTACCCGTGTTGGTCTTTATTCATGGGGGCGCATGGCTGACTGGGGGCGGTGCTATGGCATGGTACGAGGGCGCGCGCTTGGCCGCTCAGGGAGTTGTTGTTGTGAATGTAAGCTATCGACTTGGTGCTTTAGCTCATGCACAAACCACAGCAATAGGGTCGTTACCCGTTGATGATTTACGTCTAGGTTTGCATTGGGTGGTTAAGCACATTGCTGGCTTTGGGGGGGACCCGACTCGCCTGTGTGTGGCGGGGCAGTCTGCAGGGGGCTGGTATGCACATTTACTCTCGACTTTGCCAGAGTTCAAAGGCATGATCGATCGCGTGGCCTTATTAAGCATGGGGACAAGGGCACCCTGGACGGAGTCGCAGCAGCAAACGGTTTGGCATGGGATGAATCAGACAGGCGTGGATGTTTTGGCTTGTTCTGCTACAGAGCTTCTTCGTCTAGGCATGCAGGCTTTACCGCAGCACTCATTTCAGTTGGGTTATGCTCCCTCTGCTTTTCTGCCTACAGAGGGGCCTGATATTCCTCCTGCTTTTCTGGAACCAGAGTGGGCGGCGCAGCATAGTCATGCTCAAGCTTGGTATATTCGCTACACGGCGGATGAGTCTTCTGCATTTTTCTTTGACAGGGATGATTACAAAAC
>NZ_JASLIX010000007.1:0-28284 GCF_030152715.1 Paenalcaligenes sp. | reverse complement strand
TAATTCTATCCATGATTTGCTCAGTATGTGCAACAAACTAATGTGAAATAGCTTGTTTTTCTTTATGGGGTAGGAACGTATTCTAAAGCTTGGACTATTGATAGATAAAGGAAACGTCATGCTCAAGTTATTTCATAGTGTATTTTTTTGTAGCGCTATTGTGGGAGCGAGTGTACAAGCAGAGCAAAAAAATCAAGTACAAACCTATAAGCCTGGAGCTGATGCGATTTTCCCTGTAGTGTCGAATTTGTTAGTCGCTGACAATGAGGTGATGCTCATTGACGCGCAGTTTTCACCAAAAGATGGGGAGAAATTGGTTGAGCGTATTCAGGCCACCGGCAAACCACTTAAAACGATTTTTATTAGTCACGGGGATCCTGATTTTTATTTTGGTTTAGAACCCATTGTTAATGCGTTTCCACAAGCCAAGGTCTTGGCCACAGCGCCAACGGTAGAGCATATTACTAAAACTAAAGATGAGAAGCTGAAGTTCTGGGGACCGAAGTTAGGGGACAGTGCGCCCGATTCGCTTATCACGCCTGAGGTTTTGCATGGCGATACTCTTGCTTTTGCGGGACAAAGGATCGAGATCGTTGGATTGGAAAGCAAGACCCCTAATCGGAATGTGCTTTGGATTCCTAGTATTCAAACCATCTTAGGTGGGATTTTATTAGACTCAGGAGAGCATGTTTGGTTGGCTGATACGGCAGCTAAAGAACAACGTGAGGTTTGGGTAGAGCAGTTAAGCTATTTAGAAGGTTTAGATGTAAAAACCGTAATACCTGGTCATTATCAAGGTAAGCTTCCGACAGAGGCAAAAGAAGTGATTCGTTTTACGAAGGGGTATTTGCAAGTAGCGGAAAAAGAGCTCGCTCAAGCTAAAAACGCTCAGGATTTTGTGCAAGCAATGAAAGCTCATTTTCCTGATTTGCCTGGTGATGATGCGTTGGAGCTAGGGGCAAAAGTGTTAACCGGCGAAATGCAGTGGGAGTGATGATTTTTCGAGTTTAAGCTACAAAGCCACGGCTTTGTTGGGTGGCACATTGTTTCATGTGAAACAATGTGCTTTTTTTATTTGCCGATGCAGAAGCTAGAGAAAATCTCTCCGAGTAAGTCATCGCTGGTAAACGTACCTGTGATCTCACATAGTTCAGTATGGGCTAAGCGAAGCTCCTCAGCAAAAAGATCTAGGATCTGATCATCGTGTTGAGCATGGAATCGGGCTAACTGAAGATGCGCATCACAACGATCTAAAGCATGTAGATGGCGCTCACGTGCTAACCAGGGTGATTCTGTATTGGGTGACCAGCCCGCCAAATGCAGAAGACGCTGCCGTAATGTTTCTAAGCCTTGTCCTGTATGTGCTGATATGCGTAAATGAGAATCATTTTCTTTTGGTAGAAGGTCGAGGTGACTCGTTTCTAATAAGTCGCATTTGTTATACACCCGTATGGTAGGTGTATGCTGTGGTAAGCGAGAAATAATAGTTTGATCAGAGTCGTCATTCGGGTGGCGAGCGTCGATTAAATGCAAAATAACATTTGCTTTGGCAATTTCTTGCCAGGAGCGTTGAATACCGATGTTTTCAACGGTGTCTTCTGTTTCACGCAAACCCGCTGTGTCGACAATATGAATGGGGACGCCATCGATGTGGATCAGCTGAGTGACTCGGTCACGGGTAGTGCCAGCAATATCGGTGACAATAGCGATCTCATCACCAGCAAGAGCATTTAATAAGCTGGACTTACCAACGTTGGGTTGTCCTGCTAGAACCACATGTAGCCCATCGCGCATGACTTGGCCTTGTTTGGCGTGACGGCGTAAGGATTGCAGCTCATCGTGGATACTTTGTAGTTGCTCTGCAGCTTGGTATTTTTCTAAAAAATCGATTTCTTCCTCGGGGAAATCGAGCGTGGCCTCTACTAGCATGCGCAAATGAATAATACGGTCTGCCAGTGCGTTAATTTGGTTGGAGAAAGCCCCACTGAGAGAGGCCATCGCCCCTTTGGCTGCCGCTTCTGAGGAGGCGTTGATTAAGTCGGCGACGGCCTCGGCTTGGGCCAAATCCATGCGGTCATTTAGAAAAGCACGCTGGGTGAATTCGCCAGGAGCAGCGTGTCGTAAACCAAAAGCAGCGCCAACCTCAAAGCAACGAGCTAGCACACGGCGTAAAACGGCGGTGCCGCCATGGCCTTGGAGCTCAAGCACATCTTCGCCAGTATAAGAGTGGGGTGCTTTGAAATAAAGCGCGATACCCTCATCAATGGCTTGACCGTGGGCATCATTAAAAGGAAGGAAGTGAGCGTGGCGGGGACGCAGTGGCTGTGAGAAAAAGGCGTGTACAAAGCCACTTAGATCAGGACCGGAAATACGGACAATGCCAATGCCCCCGCGTCCGGGGGCTGTGGCAATTGCTGCGATAGGATAAGTGGTTATGCTCATAGTTGTAATCAAGAGCAGACCCGACTTATCTTTAGGAGTTAAGCGTTACGTTGGGCAAGGGCCTCGCGTACGCCTTGGGCATAAGCTGGATCTGCTTGGTGAAAATGCTGTAATTGACGTTGGATAATGGCCTCGTCTACGCCGGCAAATGCATCGGCAATATTATTGAATAGCTGCTGTTTTTGCTCGGTGTTCATAAGGCGGAATAAGTCGCCGGGCTGGGAGTAGTAGTCGGCGTCTTCGCGGTGGTTCCAATGGTCTGCAGCTTGGCCATCTAAGGCTAATGGAGGTTCATTATAACTGGATTCTTGCCAAGTATTCGCACTGTTTGGTTCGTAGTTAGGTTTAGCACCTTGGTTACCGTCTACACGCATGGCGCCATCACGGTGGAAACTGTTATGGAAAGGGCAGCGTGGAGCGTTAACAGGGATTTGATGATGGTTGATGCCTAAGCGGTAACGCTGAGTATCGCCATAAGCAAAGAGACGGCCTTGCAACATGCGGTCAGGGGAATAACCAATGCCGGGAACGATATTGGCTGGGCTAAACGCGGCTTGTTCTATTTGTGCAAAGTAGTTGTCTGGGTTTTGGTTAAGCTCGAGCACACCTACATCAATGAGTGGGAAATCACCATGAGGCCACACTTTTGTTAGATCAAAGGGGTTGATGTGATAGGTGTTAGCTTGTTCCTCGGTCATCACTTGAATGCGTAAGTTCCACCGCGGGAAATTTTGGGCTTCGATGTTTTCAAAGAGATCCCGAATGGCGCTTTCGCGGTCTTGGCCGACCACTTGTGCGGCTTCTTCGTTAGTATAGTTAGCGATTCCTTGCTGGGATTTAAAATGAAATTTTACCCAGTGGCGTACCCCATCGGCATTGATTAGGCTATAGGTGTGCGAGCCAAAGCCATGCATTTGACGGAAATTTTTAGGTAAACCTCGATCACTCATTAAAATCGTGACTTGATGCAAGGATTCGGGGTTAAGCGACCAAAAATCCCACGCGGCGTTCATATTGCGTAAATGGGTGCGTGGATCGCGCTTTTGGGTGTGGATAAAATCGGGGAATTTAAGCGGGTCACGAATAAAGAACACAGGGGTATTATTACCTACTAAGTCCCAGTTTCCCTCTTCGGTATAAAACTTTAAGGAAAACCCGCGCACATCACGCTCGGCATCTGCCGCTCCCGCTTCACCTGCAACGGTAGAAAAACGTGCTAAAACGGGGGTGGTTTTCCCCATTTTAAAAACATCGGCGCAGCTGTATTGGCTAATGTCGTGGGTGACGGTTAGTCTATCGCAAACCAAATATTGATTGAAATTGATTATGATAAAGGGTGCGATAGTTTTTATTTATGGAGCATAAAAAAAGCCTTCGTAAAAACGAAGGCTTTTGCTTGAGCAGAAAAAAGGTATTAGCCGACTTTTTTAGCGGCCTCTTCTTTGTTGATTCGACTCGTGATGTATTGTTGCTGGGCGATAGATAGGGCGTTGTTCACTACCCAGTAGAGCACCAACCCAGCTGGGAAGAAGAACATCATCCCCCCAAATACCAAAGGCATAATCATCATGACCTTGGCTTGCATTGGATCAGGCGGGGTGGGATTGAGCTTGATCTGCAAGAACATAGTGAGCATCATGATGGCGGGTAAGATCATCCATGGGTCACGGGCAGATAAGTCCTGAATCCATAAAATCCATGGTGCGCCACGCATTTCTACGCTACCGAGTAACACCCAGTACAGTGCAATAAAGACGGGAATTTGTACCAGCATGGGTAAACAACCGCCTAATGGGTTGATTTTTTCGTTGCGGTAGAGCTCCATCATGGCTTGGTTTTGTTTAACCTTGTCGTCCGCATATTTTTCACGAATGGCTTGCATGCGTGGGGTGACCTGCTTCATTTTTGCCATAGAGCGATAGCTGGCAGCAGAAAGCGGATAGAAGACCAGTTTAATTAAGACGGTCAGTAGCACAATTGCCCAGCCCCAGTTACCAATCAGGCTGTGTAACCAAGTTAAGATGGTAAACAGGGGTTTAGAGATAATGGTTAGCCAACCATAATCCACCACAAGATCCAGGCCTTTGGCAACGGCACTCATGGCTTTTTGATCTTGGGGGCCTACCCAAAGGTCGGCGGTGATGGTTTTGCTTTCGCCAGCTGCCAAGGTGCCAACCGGTAAAATGGTTCGTGCGGCGTAGAGGTTATTAGCAACTCGTAGAATCTCATTTTTACGCTCTAGACCCTGGGGAGGAACCCAAGCAGAGGCAAAATAATGTTGCACCATGCCTACCCAACCGTTATCTGCGGATTGGGTGTACTTGGCTTTATTTTTATCGATATCGGAAAAACCGATTTTTTGGAATTTATCGTCTTCAGAGTAGACTACAGGGCCCGTAAAGGTGCGGTAGAGCTTAGAGGAGTCGGGGGGGTTGTTGCCATCGCGACTCAGTTGCAGGTAAATCGAAGGGGCTATCGGCTGATCGCTGAGGTTTTCGATTTGGTGAGAAACCTTAATATCGTAGCTACCCTCGGTTAAGGTATAGGTTTTGAGAACGCGAACCTGATCTGCTGTGGCCTCAAAAACAATATCTAAACGCCCTGCTTGCAAGTCGGTTTGCTCCGAAATCAAGCGGAAAGGGGTAAGGTGAGTGGGATATGACTGTCCTGCCGGCGCGCCCACCACTCCGGTTTGAGCTAGATAGGTAGAGGTCGCGGAATTATCCAGTAGCGTCATGTGCTCTGCATTTTCATCGGGTGATGCGTAATTAAGCAGCTCGGCTCGTACCAGCTGGGCACCAATGGTGTCGAAGCTGAGTTTATACACATCAGAGGTCACCGTGATAATTTCAGTATCAGCAGAGGCTACCGTGCTTTCAGGTAAAGTGGGAGCGGTACTGGTGCTGCTGAGAGCCTGAGGTACGGTGGTGTCCGCCGCTGAGGCCGGCGTGGTGTTAGCTGACTGCTCTTCGGTAACGGGAGCATTGGCAAACAAAGAGGGTTTGCCGTTGTACTCTTGCCAGTTATTCCAAAGGAGCAGGAGCGAAAAGGAAAAGATCATCCAAAGGATGGTGCGTCGAATATCCATAGCGCCTGTTATACAAAGAATAAGCAAACGTTAAGTGTAGACCAGTTGGTCGATTTACTTAAATAGGGGCTTATCGGGTAATGTTAATGAATTAGTGCTTTTTTTTCGGTGGAACCGGGTCGTAACCGCTACGTCCCCAAGGGTGGCAGCGGCTAATGCGTGTTAATCCTAACCAAAGCCCACGTAAAGCACCATGTTGTTCAATGGCTTCGATAGTATAGGCTGAACACGTAGGAAAATACCGACAATTTCGTCCCAACCAAGGACTGATTGCGATTTGGTAAAAACGAACGCAGCCTATTAATATGGTTTTCATTACCGGACCTTTTTTAAAAGGTCATCGACTTCTGCTCGCACGAGTTTTCGCAATTGCCGTAAAGACGTGTCAGGAACCTTGCTGTGCAGGCGAAAGACGAGGTCTCTAGGGGGTAGATAAGGTCGCTGTAAGCGAAAGGCTTCGCGAATAATGCGTTTGATGGTGTTGCGTGTTACAGCTCGGGCTGCAAGACGTTTAGGTATGATTAAACCGAGTCGAGCGGTATGGCCAACGGGTGACTGACGCGGGGTGTTAAGCACAAACAAAGCCCCTCTTGCTATACGCCTGCCTTTGAGTGCAGAAGCGTATTCGGAGGGGCGATGTAATCGTGCAGAGGCTGGATAGTCAGTACGCATGTAAATAATGCGACCTTTCCAGTACGTGCCAAGAAGGCACCTGCTTGCCGATTAAACGGCTAAACGCTTGCGGCCTTTAGAGCGGCGAGCGTTAAGAACGGCACGGCCGCCACGGGTTTTCATACGTACGCGAAAACCGTGCGTGCGTTTGCGACGGGTAACTGAAGGTTGATATGTGCGTTTCATGGTTAGTCCACAAATAAAAGTGCCGCCAGAAAACGCCTAAAAGACCAAACCTAACCCCTGATAAATCTCTATTTAATTGGTATTAAATAATCGAGTTAACGGCAAAACTAGGTTTCTGGCAACAAAAAATCTACAAAAGACTATTATTTCAGCAAGTTTTAACTATTTAGTCAATAGCTAAGCACCAAAACAAAGCCGGTTCGCCGCAATTTTACCTGAAAGAGGACGGGGTTTTCGAGAGGGTGTGTGTTTTTTCCACAAAAACGCAGTAGAGGCTGTGGATAATTTACAGTTGGCCTGTGGATAAGTCGGTGTGGTAGAGGTAGAATTAAGGTTTGCTATATAGTGAAAAAAATGAATGAATTTTGGCTTTCTTGTGTACAGCGTCTAGAACAAGACCTACCACCTCAACAAATCAGCGCATGGATTAAGCCGCTTGAGCCCTTGGAGTTTGACCAAGAATCGGCGGTCTTGCGTATGGCTGCGCCTAATCGTTTTAAATTGGACTGGGTACGTAAAAATTTTTCTCACCGTATCCAAGAGATTGCGACAGAGTGGTTTGGGGTTCCGGTTGAATTACAGCTTGAGCTTGCTCAGTCTACAGCGGCACCCCAACCTATGATTACGGCTCAAAGCTTACGGCAAACTATGGTCAGCGGTGATGCGACTTCGGATTCGAGTGCTATACCTTCTGTTTACCAGGCTCAGCCCGTATCGGCTGTAGTGGCCCCAACTGTGGCTGTGGATCAGTCTCGCCTTAATCCGGACCTTAGTTTTGATAACTTTGTTACGGGTAAAGCGAATCAACTCGCGCGTGCCGCAGCCCTACAGGTTGCAGAAAACCCGGGTACTTCTTATAACCCGTTGTTTTTATATGGTGGCGTGGGTTTAGGTAAAACGCATTTAATCCATGCGGTGGGTAATGCCATGGTGGCACGTGGGCGTGGAGTAAAAGTACGGTATGTGCATGCGGATCAGTATGTGTCAGATGTGGTGAAAGCTTATCAGCGTAAAGCGTTTGATGAGTTTAAGCACTATTATCATTCGCTGGATTTGTTGTTGATTGATGATATTCAGTTTTTTGCAGGTAAAAACCGAACTCAAGAAGAGTTCTTCTATGCGTTTGAAGCAATGGTGGCTCAACGCAAGCAAATTATTATTACCTCTGATACTTACCCTAAGGAGCTATCAAACATTGAAAGTCGTTTGATTTCCCGTTTTGACTCCGGGTTGACTGTGCATATTGAGCCACCAGAACTGGAGATGCGTGTAGCGATTTTGCTACGTAAAGCACAGGCTGAAAATATGCTCATGCCTAAAGAGGTCGCTTTTTTTATTGCTAAGCATTTGCGTAGCAATGTGCGTGAGCTCGAAGGCGCGCTGCGCACGGTAGCCGCTTATGCTCGATTTCATGAAAAAAACGAGCTAACGGTAGATTTGTGTAAAGAGGCTCTAAAAGACCTACTTTCCGTTTCCAATAATCAGATTACGGTAGAAAATATACAAAAAACGGTGGCGGATTTTTACAAAATCAAAGTCTCAGATATGTATTCTAAGCGTCGCCCCGCGAACATTGCTGTGCCTCGTCAAATTGCGATGTATCTGGTCAAAGAGCTAACACAGAAAAGCTTACCAGAGATTGGGGATTTGTTTGGGGGGCGCGATCACACAACGGTATTACATGCGGTACGCAAAATATCTGAAGCGCGTCGTAATGACAGCGAACTAAACCACTCATTACATATTTTAGAACAAACTCTAAAAGGATAACTATGCTACTCGTACAAGCCTCGCGCGATGCGCTACTGAAACCATTAACGACGGTAGTCGGAATTGTTGAGCGTCGGCATACATTGCCTATTTTGGCAAATATCTTGCTGCGCAAAGAGGGCAGTCGTGTGTCCTTTATTGCTACAGACCTAGAGGTGCAGATAACAACGCATGCTGATTTTGGCGTGGGTGATGACATGGTATCGACCACGGTGGCAGCTCGAAAACTGTTAGATATTCTGCGAGCATTGCCTGGTAGTGGCGAGGTCTCTTTATCACTCGAGGACGGCAAGCTATTGATTCAGTCTGGGCGTAGCCGTTTTGCTTTACAAACGATGGATGCCGGCGATTTTCCTACTTTGGCGCAACCAGCGCAATGGGATGTTTCATTTGCTTTGGAACAAAAGGCGCTTAAACATTTGTTGAACACCGTGCATTTTGCGATGGCACAGCAGGATATCCGCTATTACCTTAATGGTATGCTGTTTGTATTTGAGCCGGGTTTATTACGTACGGTGGCTACGGATGGGCACCGTTTGGCGCACCATGCTACCGAAGCACAAGGTATTGATAACAAGCAAGATGTCATTGTTCCACGTAAAACCGTATTAGAGATGCAACGGTTATTGGATGATAGCGAATCGCCTGTTCAGATAGAGGTCGCGGCAAACCAGATGCGTTTCTATTTTGATGGCGTGGAGCTGATTACTAAGCTTGTAGAGGGCAAATTCCCGGATTACACACGTGTGATTCCCACTTCTTATACGCGTCATTTTGTGATGAACCGCGAAGCGCTTCAAGGGTGTTTACAGCGTGCAGCGATTCTGACCACAGATAAGCTACGTGGCGTGCGTATCCAGTTGGGTGAGAATCAAATGAAAATTTCTGCATCGAATGCGGAACAAGAAGAAGCCCGAGAGGAACTCGAGGTCGATTATGCCTATGAGTCTTTAGATGTGGGTTTTAATGTTAGCTATTTATTAGATGTATTAGCTAATACCAAAACGCAGGATGTGCGTTGGTCTGTACAACCGGACTCCAATGCTTCTGTGCTTGTTACCTTGCCCGAAGAAGATGCATTTAAATATGTAGTTATGCCCATGCGCATTTAATTCCGTTTCGGATTAAAAAACGTGGAACGGCTAGCGGTAGCTAGCTGCATGACTCACTACAGGTAAATATATTCATGGTAGATCAAACAACGACTAACCAACCCGATTACGGTGCGGATTCGATTAAGATGCTTAAAGGGCTGGAGGCGGTACGAAAACGCCCCGGCATGTATATCGGCGATACGTCTGATGGTACGGGTTTGCATCACATGGTGTTCGAGGTGGTGGACAACGCGATTGATGAAGCCTTAGCTGGCCATTGTGATGATATTGTGGTGACCATTCATGCCGATAATAGTATTTCGGTGCGAGATAATGGGCGTGGTATTCCTACGGATATTCACCGTGATGATGAAGAGCATCGTAGCGCCGCAGAAATTGTCATGACGGAGCTGCATGCAGGGGGTAAATTCGATCAAAACTCCTATAAAGTTTCAGGTGGTCTACACGGGGTAGGGGTTTCTTGTGTTAACGCCTTGTCGGAGTGGTTGGATTTAACCATTTGGCGTAATGGCAAAGAACACCATTTACGCTTTCAGCGTGGTGAGCGCGTAGCACCGTTACAAGTAGTTGGAGATACAGAAAAAACGGGTACATTGGTACGTTATTTAGCTGACCATGAGATTTTTACCGATATTAACTACCATTACGAGATCTTAGCTAAACGCTTACGCGAGCTGTCCTTTTTAAATAATGGGGTTAAGGTTCGTTTGGTTGATGAGCGCCAAGGCAAAGAAGAGGATTTCGCCTTTTTGGGTGGCGTCAAAGGCTTTGTGGAGTACATTAACCAAGGTAAAAGCACACTGCACCCGAATGTGTTTTCTGTGAGCACACAGTCAGATGCCGGGGGTGTAATGGTTGGGGTAGAGGTCGCCATGCAGTGGAATGACAGCTATGCCGAAAATGTACTGTGCTTTACTAATAATATTCCGCAGCGTGATGGTGGTAGCCACCTAACCGGTTTACGTGCTGCGATGACACGCGTTTTAAATAAATACATTAACGATAATGAGCTAGCCAAACGCGCAAAGGTCGACACCACGGGTGATGATATGCGCGAAGGCTTAGCTTGTGTGCTTTCTGTTAAAGTTCCCGAGCCAAAATTTAGCAGTCAGACCAAAGATAAGCTAGTCTCTAGCGAGGTGCGTCCTGCGGTAGAAGAAGCGGTAA
Source organism: Paenalcaligenes sp. (assembly GCF_030152715.1). NCBI lineage: Bacteria > Pseudomonadati > Pseudomonadota > Betaproteobacteria > Burkholderiales > Alcaligenaceae > Paenalcaligenes > Paenalcaligenes sp. The sequence continues at coordinate 17,844 of NZ_JASLIX010000007.1, read as the reverse complement.
GCCGTACTTTGGAAACATGGTTGCTAGAAAACCCGGCTGATGCGCGTGCGGTATGTAATAAAATTATCGAAGCCGCGCGAGCGCGTGAAGCGGCACGTAAAGCGCGTGAGGTCACTCGACGAAAAAGTGTACTAGAAGGTGCAGGCTTGCCCGGTAAGCTGGCTGACTGTCAGGAAAAAGATCCGGCCAAATCTGAACTGTATATTGTGGAGGGGGATTCGGCGGGGGGCTCGGCTAAACAGGGGCGTGACCGTAAATTTCAAGCGATTTTGCCTTTACGCGGAAAGGTTCTCAACGTAGAAAAAGCCCGTTTTGATCGGCTGATTGCAAGTGAGCAAATTACCACATTGATTACGGCTTTAGGCACAAGTATTGGGCCCGACTTTGATATTGATAAATTGCGCTATCACCGCATTATTATCATGACGGACGCGGACGTGGATGGCGCGCATATTCGCACGTTGTTGCTAACGCTATTTTATCGTCAAATGCCAGAACTCATAGAACGGGGTTACGTCTACATTGCACAGCCCCCCCTCTATAAGGTCAAAGTAGGGCGCGAGGAGCGTTATCTGAAAGATGATGCCGAAGAAGCACAGTTTATGTTGTCGTTAGCACTTAAAGATGCTGCTTTATTACCTAAAGCGGGGGCGGAGCTCATCACAGGAGAAACCCTAGAGGAACTCGTACGTCAATATATTTTGGCCGATCAGGTGATTTCACGTCAGGGGCGTTTGTTTGATAGCGAGGCGTTGTCAGCCGTCGCCGAGGGGGTTCAGATTGACTTAAGTTCCGAAGATAGCGCGCAGGCATCGGCACAGTCTCTGCTAGAGGTATTACAAGACCCTGCGAATCCTCATCTAGTGCGTGTGGCAGCTGAATTTAACGAGGAAACAGAAAACTGGCAGGTGGTGGTGCGCCGTTTGCATCATGGCAATACACGTGTCAGTGTTTTTGATAAGCCGTTTATTTTAAGTGCAGATTACTTAGCCTTAAAACGTGCTGGAGAGACCTTTTTGGGGTTGATTGGTAAAGGAGCGAAGATCTTACGTGGCGAGGGCGAGCGTCGTAAAGAGCAAGCGATTGAGGATTTCCGTGACGCTGTGCAGTGGCTACGTGCAGAAGCCGAACGTGGGGTCAGCAAACAGCGTTATAAAGGTTTAGGGGAAATGAACCCTGACCAATTGTGGGAAACCACTATGGATCCCTCAGCACGTCGCTTATTACGCGTGCAAATCGAAGACGCCATAGCCGCCGATCAGGTGTTTACTACGTTGATGGGCGATGAGGTAGAACCCCGTCGTGCCTTTATCGAAAAACATGCTTTGCAAGCCAGCAATATCGATATATAGAGTGATATTTACATGAAGAAAATCGTTCGAGCCAAGTTGCACGGTATTACGATTACCGGAGCAGACTTGAACTACCACGGCTCCATTACTTTAGACCCTGAGATCTGCGAGCAGGCAGGTATTGTACCGATGGAGTTCGTGGAAATTTGGAATAAGAACAGCGGTGCCCGTATTTCTACGTATGTGATTTATGGGGAGCCTGGCTCACGTTGTTGTATTTTAAATGGTGCTGCTGCACGTACTTGTCAGCGTGGGGATCAGGTGATTATCTGTGCCACTGAATACATTGATACACCGCAGTTGTTTGAGATTGAGCCGGTGGTATTGACCTTTGATGGGCAAAACAATGTTGATGAGGTAATGCGTTATCAGGTATATGAGACACCAGAGCGCCCCTTTAATTTCCGCATTCAGCGTCAAGAGCGCCCCAATGGCGCAGAACGTCAGCTAGTGAATGTAAATATAGAGGCGTTAGCAGCCGATTTGCGTGCGCGTGGTTTGGATGATCGGGCCATTGCAGATGTATTGTCTTGCCATTTAAATCAGTTTGCTTAATCTAATACGGTTAGGCTAAAGAAAAGGTCCGTTATCCACGGACCTTTTTTTGGTTAAGTACGCCCCTCTTCGACGGCATGACAAGCAACGAGTGTGCCATCTTGCTCTAGGAGTTCGGGGCTTTGTTGTCGACAACGGTCTGTAGCAAGCGGGCAGCGCGGATGGAAAGTACAGCCTGAGGGAGGGTTAAGAGGATTGGGGACCTCGCCAGCGACAGGGGTGCGGGCTTTACCGGTGCCACTCATATCTGGAATTGCTCCGAGCAGCATTTGTGTATATGGGTGGCGTGGTGTAGCAAAAAGACGGTCTCTCTTGGCAATCTCTACAATGCGGCCAAGATACATCACGCCAACGCGATCGGCGACATGGTGAACAACAGCTAGGTTATGGGAAATAAATAAGTAGCTGAGACCGAGCTGCGCTTGTAGGTCTTTCATTAGATTAAGAACCTGGGCTTGTACCGATACATCCAAAGCGGAGGTGGGCTCATCGCATACGATAAACTCAGGGTTTAATGCTAAAGCCCGCGCAATAGAAATGCGTTGGCGCTGTCCACCAGAGAACTGGTGGGGGTAGCGGCTTTGATCCGTTGGGTTCAGCCCGACTTGTTGAAGCAGCTCGCTAACTCGATCGGCTTGTTCTGCGGCATTGAGTTTAGTGTGCGTGTTAAGCGGCTCGGCAATAATTCTTCCTACCCGCCAGCGGGGATTGAGACTGGCATAAGGATCTTGAAAAATCATTTGTAAGCGCCGGCGCATGGCTTGTTTTTGACTGTGATTCATGGAAGAAATATCCATGCCATCAAAATAAATCGTACCGCGGCTCAGACCATATAAACCGGTTAATAGCCGTGCTACTGTGGATTTACCACACCCTGATTCCCCAACTAACGCTAAGGTCTCGCCACGGTTTAAGCTAAAGTTGACGCCATCGACAGCTCGTAAGAAAACTTTGGGTTTACGATAGAGTGTACGCTCTAGCCAAGATGGTGATACATCAAAGTAGCGGGCGGCATCTTTGACTTCAACTAAAGGTGTGGTCATTGTGATTCTCCTGTGTGCAGCCAACAGGCGACGTGCCGGTCGTTAGTAGCGATGAGCTCAGGACGTTCATGGTGACAACGTTCCATGACGTGCTTACAACGAGGGTTGAAAGCACAGCCAGCAGGGATGGCATTTAATCGTGGCATAGCACCTGGAATTTGCTCTAAACGTTTGGTGTCAGGATCTAGAGTAGGAATAGAGCGCATAAGACCCGTGGTGTAAGGATGCAGTGGGCGTTGAATTACCTCTTGTACAGGGCCAATCTCAATGATACGACCAGCATACATGACAGCAACACGGTCAGCTGTTTCCGCTATGACGCCCATATCATGGGTAATTAGCATGACAGATGTTCCGTGGGTCTTACAGAGATGTTTGAGCAGGTCAATAATCTGTGCCTGAATGGAGACATCGAGGGCGGTTGTAGGCTCATCGGCCACAATTAGCTTAGGTTCTGCTGCTAGAGCTAAAGCAATCACCACGCGTTGTCGCATGCCACCAGAAAACTGATGAGGATAATGGTCAATGCGTTCGCGAGCGGCTGGAATGCCTGTGGATTCCAGTAGTTCAATGGCGCGTTCCCGTGCTTGCTTATGATTAAGGTCTAGATGTGTTTGAATGGTTTCAATGAGCTGCTGCCCAACAGTGTAGAGTGGGTTGAGCGAGGTGAGCGGATCTTGGAAAATAGCACCGATTTCGCGTCCTCGGATACGGCGTAAATGCTCTTCAGAAAGGTGGTCGATGCGTCGACCATTGAAATGAATCTCGCCACCGGCAAGACGCCCAGGGGGATCAAGCAAACCAATAATGGCGGCTCCGGTCAGAGATTTGCCAGCACCCGATTCACCCACTACACCAAGAACCTCTCCGCTTTGAATACGAAAAGAGACGTCATGCAAAGCGGTAAGTGTACCGCGACGCGTAGGGAACTCGACTTTTAGGTTTTTGACTTCTAGTAATGCGCTCATATTAGTTTAGTTTTGGATTGAGCGCATCGCGCAACCAATCACCTAATAAGTTGACAGAAAGAACCAGTAATACCAGCATCAGCCCAGGGAAAATCGTAATCCACCATTCGCCTGAAAAAAGAAAATCATTACCAACCCGAATTAACGTACCGAGAGAAGGGGATGTAGGCGGAACACCGACCCCTAAAAAGGAAAGCGTTGCTTCGGTGATAATAGCTGTGGCTAAATGCACGGTGGCTAAAACCAATACTGGTCCCAGTACGTTGGGGAGTACATGATGAAACATGATACGTGGACCTGATACCCCAATGACTTTGGCGGCTTGTACGTATTCTTTATTTTTTTCCACGAGCGTGGAGCCACGAACGGTACGCGCATACTGGGGCCAGCCGGCTAAAGCGATGGCACCGACTAAGACGGGAAAAGCAATCACATCAAGCAGATGTTGGGGAACGGCCGCGCGGGCGACGCCATCAATGAGTAATGCGATTAAAATAGCCGGAAAAGAGAGCTGTACATCTGCAACACGCATAATAAAAGCATCAATACGTCCGCCGCTGTATCCCGCGATCAGACCTAACCCAATGCCCACCACCATGGCTAGTATGACCGAGGCAAAGCCAATCAATAAGGAAATACGGGTGCCATAGAGTAGTGCAGAAAAAAGGTCTCTGCCTTGACTATCGGTACCAAGTAGGTAGTTGAGCTGGCCTTCGCTTTGCCACGCAGGGGGTAAAAGGGCATCCATGAGGTTGACAGAGGCTAAATCAAAAGGATTGTGCGGGGCGAGCCAAGGGGCACCCAAGGCACCGATAAAAAGCACAATAGTCATTACGGTGCCAAATATTGCCACCGGAGAATGGCGCCATGACCAAGCGATATCGCTATCCCAAAAGCGTTGAAAAGCATTCATCAGTGCGTACCTCCGCGATGTAGACTGACGCGCAGGCGTGGGTCTACCGCAAAATACAATAAATCAACAATCAGGTTAATACACACAAAAACCAACGCAATTAAACAGAGATAGGCGGCCATCACGGGTACGTCTGCAAACTGTACCGCTTGAATAAAGAGCAGCCCCATTCCCGGCCATTGGAAGACCGTTTCGGTGACAATTGCAAAAGCAATAATCCCGCCAAGCTGTAGGCCAGTGATGGTGATCACCGGTACCATGGTATTTTTTAACGCGTGTCCAAAATGAATGGCACGTTGGCTTAAGCCACGGGCTCGGGCAAATTTAATATAGTCACTACGAAGCACCTCGAGCATTTCTGAGCGTACTAATCGTAAAATCAGAGTAAGCTGAAATAAAGATAAGGTAATAGCAGGCAGAATCAGGTGTTTCCAACCATCAATAGAGAGTAGCCCTGTGCTCCACCAGCCAAAATAAGTGACTTCGCCACGCCCATAGCTAGGCAACCAACCCAGCTGCACGGACATCACTAAAATCAATAAAATCCCGATTAAAAAGGTGGGAAGAGAAATACCCAACAGGGAAAAAGCGAGAATGGCCTGAGATAAAAAACTATGGCGATTAAGAGCGGTGTACACACCTAAAGGTAAGCCGATAATCAGCGCTAAGAGAGCCGCAACCACAGATAACTCAACCGTGGCTGGTAAGCGGTCTTTAAGTAGCTCGGCGACGCTTTGTCCTTGGCGTAGGGATAAGCCAAACTCACCTTGGATGGCGTTTTGTACAAAGTGCCAAAACTGCACCAAAGCAGATTGATCCAGCCCTAAGCTGGCTCGCAGCGCAATGCGATCAGCTTCGGTCGCATCCTGTCCGAGCATGGCTGTGACGGGATCGCCAATATATCGAAATAAAATAAACGCCAGCAAGCTAACGGTGAGCATGACCAGTACAGCTTGAAACAGGCGTCGGATAATAAATACCAACATACAGGGTAAGCCGTAGTGTGGGTTGATAGCCCACAACTACGATCCTATTTAAGAATTAATCAATAGTTACCCAGTGCGGAGTCAGACGGTTGTCTGCGCGATGCACTACGTTAACGTTTTTTGCCATGGCCCAAGGGATAACTTGGTCATGGAGCGGGATGTGACCGACCTCTTCGGCATGGATTTTGAGGACTTGATGAATCGCAGCGGTACGTTTGGCTTCGTCCGTTTCGACTTTGATTTGATCAATTAGCTGATCGACTTCGGCGTTTTCGTAGTTGCCAAAATTAAAGGAACCATCGGCGCCTTCGCCTTTGCTGTGCATGAGGCTTTGTAAGGTATAGAGAGCGTCAAAGGTAGGCACCCCCCAACCGAATAAATAGGCGCTGGTGTCATAAGACTGAACTTTAGGGAAGTAAGTGGCGCGGGGCATGGCGTTCAAGTTTGCTTTCACGCCGGCTTTGGCCCACATGCCAACCACAGCCTGACAGATGGCTTCGTCATTAATGTAGCGGTTATTGGGGCAGTCTAATGTAAAGTTCAGCTCATTGGGGCCGTAGCCGGCTTCTTTGAGCAGGGCTTTGGCTTTTTCAACATCAGGAGCTGGGCGTTTAGCCAAGTCTTCGGTCCAGCCATGCACTTGTGGGGCGATCATCGTACCGGTAGGTAAAGAGGAGCCTCGCATGACGGCTTTTTTAATGGCCTCGGTGTCGATGGCTAAATAAAGCGCTTGACGTACACGTACGTCAGCAAAGGGATTGCTGCCTTTAATGGAGCTGTATTTTAACTCTGGGCTTTTTTGGTCTAAGCCAATGTAAATGGTGCGGTACTCGTTGCCCTCGACCACTTTGGCTTGCTGCTTAATGCGGTTTAAGTCTTGAGCGGGAGGGTCGAGGACAAAATCCACTTCGCCAGAAAGTAGGGCGGCGGTACGAGTAGCATTTTGTTTGATTGGCGTGTAGACAATTTTACTGACATTACCGGTTTTGCTGTCTTTGCCCCACCAGTCGGGATTCTCTACATATGTTGTGCGGATATCGACTTCGCGGCTTTCGAGCTTATAGGCGCCGGTACCATTGGTGTGACGGGCCGAGTAGGTTTCTTGTTGGCTTGCAAAATCCTGAGGTGTTGTGGCGTTATTGGCTTCAGCCCAGGCTTTATTCATAATAAAGACATTGGTAAGCTGGCGCAGTAACACGGGGTTTGGACCATCGGTTTCGATTTCTACCGTATGGTCATCGATTTTGCGTACGTTCTTAATGCCATTGACATAGGCTTTAAAGTTAGAGGTAGGTGCTAAAGCGCGGTTGATGGAAAAGACGACGTCTTCTGCTGTGAAATCAGCTCCATCATGAAACTTGACCCCTTTTCGTAGGTGAAACCGCCAAACGGTATCTGATACGGGCTCCCACTCGGTAGCCAGTGAGGGTACCAGATTAAAGTCCTTATCATAGTCAACCAAAGGTTCATAGACGTAGCTGCTGGCAGCGATTGTCATGCCTTCGTTTTGAGCGTGTGGGTCAAGGGTTAAAATATCACCTTGGCTGGCCCAGCGTAGGGTTTTAGCATGAGCCCCCATGGGGATAAGTAGCGCAGCGGATAAGGCCGCTACCAAAAGTTTTTTATGCATCTGGCTTCTCCGGATCATTATTTGTTTTTTGATCGTGCCTTAATCTTGGCTAAGGCGTCAATGTTAAGCATAGACCATCTATGCATAAAGAGAGGTTAATTAAAAGCAAAGCATGACAAAAAAACGCCGCATTGCTCACCTAGATATGGATGCATTTTATGCTTCTGTGGCCTTGTTGCGTTATCCGGATTTACGCCGAAAGGTTTTGGTAATCGGGGGGCGGAATGTTCCTGCTCCAGTCAAAAAGGCCGATGGCACTTGGGAATATGCTCGTTTGCGTGATTATGTTGGGCGCGGGGTGGTGACCACGGCTAGTTACGAGGCACGAGCTTTAGGCGTATTTTCTGCTATGGGGTTAATGAAAGCGGCTCAGTATGCCCCCGATGCGTATTTATTACCGGCAGATTTTCAAGCGTATCGACATTATTCTCGTCTATTTAAGGAGGCCGTAGCGACTGTTTCTGATCGCATAGAGAATCGTGGCATTGATGAGATCTACATTGATTTAAGCCACTTAACGCAAAGCAGTATGCAACTAGCGCGGCGTTTACAACAAGTGGTGTGGGAGGCCACAGGCTTAACGTGTTCGGTAGGGATTAGTCCAAATAAGCTTTTAGCTAAGATTGCTTCAGACTTAAATAAGCCAAATGGCGTGTGTGTATTAGGGCAGGAAGAAGTTCCAACGATGGTTTGGCCTTTACCCGTAGGTAAGGTCAATGGGATTGGCCCTAAATCTCAACAAAAACTTGCTAGGTTGGGGATTCATACCGTAGGGGATTTGGCGCAAGCGAGCCCACCTTTATTACAACGGCACTTTGGGTTGAGTTATGCCAAGTGGTTAGCCGATGCGGCACAAGGCAAAGACGATAGACCCATTGTTTTGGCCTCGGAGCCTAAGTCATTAAGTCGTGAGCGTACCTTTGAGCGAGACTTACATGTTCGTCATGACCGGCAACGTCTTACCCAGTTTTTAGAGGCGATTTGTGCTCAGTTAGCGCAGGACTTACAACAAAAAGGTTACCGTGCTTTTACGATTGGTATTAAGCTGCGCTTTGATGATTTTTCTACCTTAACTCGCGATCATAGTATGGACGTACCGGTTGTAAAGCAGGCTGATTTGCTGCACGCGGCGCGCCAGTGCTTGCGGCGTACGCAGATCCGTCATCGCTCACTGCGACTGGTGGGGGTGCGCGCATCTAAGCTTATCGCCGAAGCGGACTGTGTGCGCTACGATCGCTTACCTGTACAACTTTCTTTTGGTGATTTGGCGAGTTTGGATACAAAGCGGGATTGATGCGCTAAAATTATAAGAACGAACTGTTTTTGTTCTATCGTTCTCTTTTTTATACAGGGTTTGCCGTTATGCAATTTGATCAGGTTGGTGCAGACGCACTGATGGAAATTACCTCTCGTCCGGATTTGGTTTTTGTGCGTGGTCAAGGTTCTTGGCTCGAAGATCATAACGGCAAGCGCTACCTTGATATGATTCAGGGCTGGGCGGTGAATGCGTTGGGGCACAGCCCTAAAAATGTGGTCGAAGCCATGTGTAAACAGGCTTCAGAGCTGATGAACCCTTCGCCAGCGTTTTACAATGCTCCTATGATGGAGCTGGCTAAATTGATTACGCAGCACTCTTGCTTTGATCGGGTGTTTTTTGCCAACAGTGGGGGCGAAGCCAACGAGGGGGCGATCAAGCTTGCCCGTAAGTGGGGGCAGCTCCACCGCCAAGGTGCTTATAAAATTATTACCTTTGAGCACAGTTTTCATGGGCGCACCTTAGCCACGATGTCTGCATCGGGTAAAGCCGGCTGGGATACGATTTTTGCTCCTCAAGTCGATGGCTTTCCCAAGGCTAAGCTCAACGATATTGATTCAGTACGCGCGTTGGTAGATGAAAAAACTGTTGCCATCATGCTTGAACCTGTTCAGGGCGAGGGTGGTGTGATTCCCGCCGATCACGCTTTTATGCAAGCCTTGCGACAAACCTGTGATGAGTTTGGCCTTTTGCTCATCGTTGATGAGGTGCAAAGCGGTATGGGGCGCACGGGCAAACTGTTTGCCTACCAGCATTCGGGGGTAGAGCCCGATATTATGACCCTAGGTAAAGGGATTGGTGCCGGGGTACCGTTAGCGGCATTATGCGCTAAAGAGTCGGTCTCATGTTTTGAGCACGGGGATCAGGGCGGTACCTATAATGGTAATCCAGTGGTGACAGCGGCAGGCGTAGCGGTTATGCAAACACTAACTGCCGATGGGTTTATGCAAAGCGTCAATGAGCGTGCACAGCAGCTTTCCGAGGGTTTGTTGGCGTTGAGCGCTAAGTGGGGGCTAAAAGGGGAGCGCGGTCAGGGGTTATTACGGGCTTTGATCTTAGATCGTGACGATGGCCCTGCTTTGGTCGAGGCAGCACGAAATCGTAACCCAGAGGGTATGTTGCTGAACTCTCCGCGCCCACATTTGTTGCGCTTTATGCCTGCGCTTAACATTAGTAAAGAGGATTTGGATCAGGCGTTACAGATATTAGATGCCTTGATTGCGCAAGTGCGTAGCTAATCGGCTGCATCACTTAATGCATGATGTTTCACATGAAACCGACCTTTTGAGGTCGGTTTTTTGTATGCTTAGTGCATACATCTTAACAAGAGGAGATAAGGTTATGAGTTATGTGTTTAGTCCCCCCGAACAGGTGAGTGTTCCGGTTAAAAATAGTGATCAACGCGTGCCTGTACGTCGGGTATATTGTGTGGGGCGTAATTATGCGGCGCATGCGATTGAAATGGGCTTCGATCCGAATCGAGAACCCCCCTTTTTCTTTTGTAAACCAACGGATGCGATAGTTCCTATTGAAGAGGGCAAACCGTATGCCTGGCCGTATCCTTCTAAGACACAAAACTTGCACTATGAGGCAGAGCTGGTGGCCGTAATAGGTAAAGGGGGGGCGAACATAGCGGTAGAGACAGCCTTAACTCACGTTTGGGGCTATGCCGTAGGGCTGGATATGACACGGCGCGATTTGCAGATAGAAATGCGAGAAATGGGGCGTCCATGGGAAGTGGGTAAGGCTTTTGATCATTCGGCGCCGATTGGTCCCATTTATCCTGTAGAGCAAGTGGGGCATATCGCTACGGGTGCTATTTGGTTACAGGTTGATGGTGAAGACCGTCAACGTAGTGATGTGAGCCATTTGATTTGGTCGGTTGCCGAAACGGTAGCGTATTTATCTACCTTATTTACGTTGGCACCGGGTGATTTGATTTTCACAGGTACGCCCGAAGGGGTGGGGGCGGTGCACAAAGGGCAGCAAATGCGGCTAGGTGTAGAAGGGCTTGGGGAGCTGTGCCTAGATGTGATGTAAGCCTTAAACATAGCGCTTATTTTGTTCACAGTGAAAAAACCGACCTGTTATGGTCGGTTTTTGTTTGTGGCGTAAATCGTTTGTTTACGGGGAGAAGCGGGATGTTTGCTGTATGAACAGTAGACATATAGCTGCCTTGGTTGCTTAGGTGGGTGTGATAATCTGTTTTGCATATGTCAATTGCCTGCCTAGCTTAGGTGGGGCTCTCGTGACTTTTATAAAAATAAAACGAGAGTGATTCAATACAAAATAAAACAGTCATTTAAGGAGTAATCGTATGACGGTGCTGTTGAAGTGTTTGTCTCATACGCCTTTGCGGGGGCTATATGATCCTGAACCTGGTATTGTCGCGGAAGTAGAACAGGTATTGGCTCAGGCTAAAGCCGAGGTCGAGGCATTTGATCCTGAGCTTATTATTCTATTTGCACCGGATCATTACAATGGCTTGTTTTATGATTTGATGCCGCCGTTTGTGGTGGCGACAGCCGCTGAGTCCGTTGGGGACTACAATACTCCTTTAGGCAATTTATCCATACCCCAAGATTTAGCCTTGGATTTGGTCCGCTATATTCATGACAAAGATGTGGATGTTGCCTTGTCCCATCGCTTACAGGTGGATCATGGCTGCACGCAGATTTTGATGGAGACCACAGGGAGCTTAACGCGTTATCCTGTTATCCCCATTATTATTAACTCAGTGGCGCCGCCATTTAACCCATATCGTCGTATTCGTAAATTAGGTGATGCGATAGGGCAGTTTATTGCTACGCTTAATAAGCGAGTATTGATTTTAGGTTCGGGTGGGCTATCCCATGAACCACCTGTACCCTTATTAAGTGGTGCCGCATCAGAAGTGGCAGAGTTTTTAATTTGTGGACGTAACCCCAGGCCAGAGGCCCGTGCGGCTCGAGAAGCGCGTACGGTTGCAGCAGCAAAAATCTTTGGTACTGCCGAATGCGAGTTAACCCCTTTAAATGCTGAGTGGGATAATGCATTTATGGACTTGTTAGCTAATAACGAGCTAGAAAAAGTCGATGCCTTTGAAGTCGAGGTCATTTCTAAAGAGGCGGGGCGCTCCACGCACGAGGTACGAACTTGGGTCGCTGCGTTTGCGGCATTGGCTGCCCAAGGGGATTACACCGCTACCAAAGACTATTACCGCCCTATCAATGAATGGATTGCTGGATATGGTGTGATTAGCGCGCAGCCTAAGTCATAGGGGTTCGTTTTAGTTCATATAACCAACAAAGGAATACACATGACGGATATTGTGATTAGTGAAGAACAGAGTAGTCGTTTTGTAGACATCGTTGAGGGGGACCTAAAAGCTAAAGTTCACTACAACGATTTTGGTAGTGGTGATGAAGTCGTGATTATGCTGCACGGCTCAGGACCCGGTGCAACAAGCTGGGCAAACTTTAGTCAAAACGTGGAGCCTTTAGTTAAAGCGGGCTATCGTGTGATTTTATTAGATTGTCCCGGCTGGGGAAAAAGCGACCCCATTGTGTCGACAGAGTCACGCTCACATTTGAATGCACAAGCCTTGAAAGGCACGATGGATGCGCTGGGTATTCAAAAAGCGCACTTGATTGGTAACTCCATGGGTGGACACAGTGTGACGGCATTCACCCTCGATAACCCAGAGCGTGTGGGTAAACTGATCCTGATGGGTGGAGGTACGGGTGGATTAAGTACGTTTACCCCCATGCCTACCGAGGGCATTAAGCGCTTACAGGCGTTGTATCGCAACCCTACTCTGGAAAACCTACGCGCGATGATGGACATTTTTGTCTATGATCCCAGCAGCCTAACCGATGAGCTTTTGCAGCAACGCTTAGAGAATATTCTGGCGCGTCAGGATCACTTGGATAATTTTGTTAAAAGTATTGATACCAACCCCCGTCAGTTCCCTGATTTTGGGGCGCGTTTAAGTTCTATCACAGCACCAACATTGATTATGTGGGGGCGTGATGATCGTTTTGTGCCCATGGATGCGGCATTACGTTTAGTGGCACATATTCCTAATGCGGAACTACATTTGTTTAATCGTTGTGGCCACTGGGTACAGTGGGAACATAAAGATCGCTTTAATGCGTTAGTATTGGATTTTTTAGCTGCTGATAAATAAATCTTACTGATTTAAATGTAGACGAAGCCCGATACGTGTTATCGGGCTTTTTGCATAAAAAAACCCGCACAGAGGAGTGCGGGTCAATGGGTTCTTAGAGTAAAACAGGTTTACAAGCTTAGCTTTGTTTTAGGGCTAGACGCCACTGATGTAATAGTGGTTCGGTGTAGCCATTTGGCTGCTCTAAGCCTTTAAAGATCAGGTCGCGAGCGGCTTGATAGGCTTTAGATGTGTTGAAATGGTTGGCCATGGGTAAATAAGCGGCATCGCCTTGGTTCTGTTTGTCGACGATGGCAGCCATACGTTGTAGGGTTTCATCGACTTGCTCGGCGGTGACTACGCCATGTAATAACCAGTTGGCAATATGCTGGCTGGAAATACGTAAAGTGGCCCGGTCCTCCATTAGTCCGACATCGTGAATGTCAGGGACTTTAGAGCAACCAACGCCCTGATCGATCCAACGTACGACGTAGCCCAAAATACCCTGGACATTGTTATCGAGTTCTTGCTGAATTTCTTCGGCAGACCAAGAGGGTTTGTCGACTACGGGGATAGTCAGGATATCGTCCAAAACGGGGGTGTTTTGGCCTTCCATGCTTTTTTGTAAGGCTTGCACATCGATTTGGTGGTAATGCAAAGCATGTAGTGTGGCCGCTGTAGGCGAGGGTACCCATGCTGTATTTCCCCCTGCTTTGAGGTGCCCGATTTTTTGCTCGAGCATATCGGCCATGAGATCCGGCATGGCCCACATGCCTTTACCGATTTGAGCGCGACCACGTAAACCACAATCTAGGCCTGTTTGAACGTTGTTACGCTCATAGGCGGGTAGCCAGGGTTGGGTTTTCATGTCGTTTTTGCGTACAACGGGACCAGCATGCATACATGTATGGATTTCATCACCGGTGCGATCTAGGAAGCCTGTGTTAATGAAAACCACGCGTTCGCTTGCCGCCGCAATACACGCTTTTAGGTTAATGGTCGTGCGACGCTCTTCGTCCATAATACCCATTTTTAGTGTATTGCGAGGCACTTGGATAAGGTCTTCAGCGCGAGCGAAAAGCTCATCGGCAAAGGCGACCTCGTCAGGGCCATGCATTTTGGGTTTAACGATATAGACGGAGCCTGTTTGAGAGTTAAGTTTTAGTTCTAGGTCGCGTTTGGCAATTAAGCCAGTGATCACGGCATCCATGATGCCCTCGGGGATCTCGTTACCTTCTTTGTCTAAAATTGCGGGGTTGGTCATGAGGTGACCAACATTGCGGATGAACATCAAAGAGCGCCCAGGGAGCTTTTGCGTGTTGCCTTGTAGGTCGGTGTATTCGCGGTCAGGATTAAGACGACGGGTGAAGGTTTTACCGCCTTTTTCAATGTCCTCGGTGAGCGTGCCGGTAATTAAGCCTAACCAATTGCGATACGCTAAGGTTTTGTCTTCGGCGTCCACTGTAGCTACAGAGTCTTCGCAGTCCATAATGGTGGTGACGGCGGACTCCAGCAAAATATCTTTAATGCCTGCTGCATCGTCTTTGCCAATGGGGTGAGAACGGTCTATTTGAATTTCAAAGTGCAGTCCATTATGGATAAATACGATAGCTTCAGGTTGATTGGTATCCCCACGGTAGCCGAGTAACGCATCGGGTTGTTGTAGTGTTGTGGTTGAACCATCGTCTAGCGTGATGTGTAGTGCCCCGTCTACAATGGCATACGCGGTAGCATTTTTGTGCGAGCCTTGTTGTAGTGGGATGCTTTGATCTAAAAAGTCGCGAGCAAAAGCAATGACTTTTTCACCACGAACCGGGTTGTAAGAGCCAGTGGGCTCGGCGCCATCGGTATGAGGAATAGCATCAGTGCCGTATAAGGCATCATAGAGGCTGCCCCAGCGCGCATTGGCGGCGTTTAATGCGTAGCGGGCGTTAGTAATGGGAACCACAAGCTGTGGGCCGGCTTGGTTAGTAATCGCACTATCAACGTTTTGAGTTTGTACGCGCACATGCTCTGGTTGGGGTAGTAGATAACCAATTTCGGACAAAAAGTCTTTATAAGCCGCCATGTTTTGGATGGGGCCAGGGTTAGCTTTGTGCCAGGTATCCAGTTGCTCTTGCAAAGCATCACGCTTGGCGAGTAGCTCACGGTTTTTGGGGGCTAGATCGTGAACCAGTTGACTAAAACCCTCCCAAAAAGCATCGCTATCTAAGCCGCTATGAGGTAGTACTTCGTTTTGAAGAAACTGATAGAGCGTGTTGTCAATGTGTAATTGGTGGCATTGCGTACGATTTGTCATGATTAGCCCTTTGTTACGTCATAATGAAGAGAAGTGTTTTTGCTATGATGGTGACGCAGTTTGTCTGCTCCTGTTATTCATTATGGCGACTAAAACCCATGAAATGAACACTCATTTGAGTTAGTGGATTCGATACTTTAAGTATCGACTGGCGCGCATAAAAACAAGAAATCGGTCGTAGATCGCCGTTTTTTGTTTTTGTGCGGGATAGATTAGCGTTATCACTCACCCTAAAGGATCGTTTTATGCAAGAGATCAAAGCCTCTACGCATGTTATGCGTCTTCCTCCGGCACAGCCGTACGAAGGATTCATGGAACCAGTGGCGGCCACACAGCGTTTGGTCGATTTATATCGGCGTAATACACAGTTTATTCGTGAGCATTTTTTGCAGTGTATGCGTCATGGTTTTCCTGCAGGGGAGCGCTATAGAGCGTGTTATCCTGCAATCCGGATTCGGGTTGATACCCACCAAGAGGTTGATAGCCGTTTGTCTTATGGGCATGTGGTGGAGCCAGGGTTATATGCCACCTCGGTAACGCAGCCAGACTTATTTTTTGATTATTTAGTGGAGCAAATTGGGTTGCTGATTAAAAATCATGGAGTGCCGGTGGAAATCGGGGAGTCCAGTCAGCCCATTCCCTTGCATTTTTGTTTGGGGGACAGCGATGGTAGTCCCGTGATTTATCCTGAGTCCTCTGGGCATGTGTTGCGTGATCATTTTGATGTGCCCGATTTGGCGGATATGGATGATGCCATCGTAAATGGCACGTGGCAGCCTAAAAAAGGGGAGCCATTGCCTTTGGCGCCTTTTACGGCGCCGCGTGTGGATTATTCCTTACATCGTTTGCAGCATTACACGGCGACGAAGCCCGCTCATTTTCAGAACTTTGTCCTGTTTACGAACTATCAGTTTTATGTAGATGAGTTTTGTGCTTGGGCCAAGCAGATGTTAATGGAGCAAAAAGGGGGGTATACCGCGCTAGTTGAGCCGGGAAATGTCGTGACTTATGCTGGAGGGCGTACCGAAGGCACACCACCGGGGCGGTTGCCGCAGATGCCGTCTTATCACCTTATGAGGGATAAGCATAGTGGTATTACTCTGATCAATATTGGGGTAGGACCATCGAACGCAAAAACGATTACAGACCATGTGGCTGTATTACGGCCGTCTGCGTGGTTGATGGTAGGACATTGTGCTGGTTTACGCACTACGCAGCGCTTGGGTGACTATGTCTTGGCGCATGGATATGTACGACAAGATAAAGTGTTAGATGAGGATTTGCCTACATGGGTGCCAGTACCACCTTTGGCGGAAATTCAAATCGCTTTAGAGCGGGCGGTTGCTGAGGTGGCAGGCTTATCTGGCTGGGAGTTAAAACGTATTATGCGTACAGGGACGGTGGCTTCGATTGATAATCGAAACTGGGAGCTGAGTGATCAGTCTGAACCTGTGCGTAAATTATCACAGTCGCGTGCGATAGCTTTAGATATGGAGTCTGCTACGATTGCGGCAAATGGTTTTCGGTTTCGTGTACCGTATGGCACTTTATTGTGTGTGTCTGATAAACCGCTGCATGGTGAGCTAAAATTACCAGGCATGGCAAATGCTTTTTATAGTACGCAAGTAGGTCAGCATTTGCATATTGGGATACGAGCTTTAGAGCTGGTGCGTGATATGCCGCCTGAGCGTTTGCACTCAAGAAAACTACGTAGCTTTATTGAAACGGCTTTTCAGTAATAGTACTTATTAGAGTAGCAGCAACAAAAAAACCGGATTTGATTTGAAAATCCGGTTTTTTTGTTTGTTTAAGCAAGAGGGTTGATTTTTTTACGTATTACGTAATAAATCTTGAATCTCTTCACGGACTGCTTGGCGTATGATTTTTTTCAGCCATTTTTTCTTTTTGGCTTTTTTTCTTTGTTTTTTAGATGGCTTGGGTAAAGCGAGCATGGTGCCCCGACAAGAGGGTGTCCCACATAAGCAAGCGTATTGTTTTTTAAGCGTTTTAGTGATTTTGTCGTCAATGGTAAGCGCATAATCATAAAGCAGCTCTTCACCCGCGGCAATGTCTCTAAGCGCCACAATAAACACACGATTACCGTCTTCGCTTTCATGGCCCTCGCAGTTTGGCTCACAGGAGTGGTTGATATAGCGAGAGTCGTTGCCCCCATTGCCACCGTCAATAATCATGCCGTTGCTGATAGCAAAAAAGAAGGTATGAAACGGGTCGTCTGGATTTGAGGGTTCTTGAGCATCGGCTTGCTCTTGGGTGATATGCACGCCCTCGTATTCCAAAATATATGTACCTTTGGGAATAGGACGGCGCGCGAAAACGCCGTGCCCATGAAGGGGGGAACGGCGAACTTCGTGCCAAGGGTCGGAAGGATGATCCATTCGGTATTAGGCCTCTGAGGTTTTGGCTGCGATGGTTTTCGCTGCCTTTTTAGCGGTTTTTTTCGCTACTTTTTTCGCTGCTTTTTTGGCTGCCGTTTTCGTCGCTTTTTTAGCCGCTTTTTTTGCTGTGGTTTTTTTCGCGGCTTTGCTTGCACGCGGTTCGAACTCAAAGCTAATTTTACCCTTGCTGTCACGCGTTAAAAAGGCTTTGAACTTGCGGTTGGTACGGTTCGAGACAAA
>NZ_JASLIX010000142.1:0-2869 GCF_030152715.1 Paenalcaligenes sp. | reverse complement strand
TCCACAATGGATCCAAACGGGGGAAAAATAAAAACAGTAGCACCATCAGCGGTACCGCTTGCAATAAGAGGAGACTGGCCGTTTTTAACGTGGTTTTTGGTTGTTCGCGGCGACTGCTAGGCTGCAAACCAATTAATGCCGAAATTAATGCAGTTAAGGGGAATAGGCTATAAATTGCAGCTAGCAATCCATCATCAAATAAGTAACTGGTGAGAACAATAAAAAAGCCTAAAAAAATCACCACTAAGGCATCACGCTGGGTTTTCATCTCGATCAATTTGAGCGTGAAGGCAGTCACCAAGAGTGCCACGCCACCCTCAACGCCAATAATGCTGCCACGACTGATAAAAACCCCCGCTACACCGGCTAATGCCAACAGCAGCTTGATTAGCTTGCCAGGATAGACCGCTCGCATGCGATAAATTTGCACCCGCCACAGCGCGCAAACCACCCAAACTAGTGCTGTCCACACCGGTAAATAAAATAAATGCGGGGTGACGGCTAGACACTGGGCAATTAAAATCCAAATGAGTCCTGAGCGCGGAATTAAAGGCGCGGCCGTTGTCTGTGCCACTCGCTGGGTGGCTGATTTAAGCATGACCTTCACCCACTAATGCCAATGCCTGTAAGCAGGCTTCTAAATGCCCAAGTCCTTGTCCTGGGCCGATACTGGTCTGTGGCAGATGCAAACTAAAACTTTGCTGTTGTTCGGTTAAGGCCAGTACATGGTGGGTCAACACCGAGAGTCGCTGCTCCACATCACCACTTAAGCTGGCAAAATCTAACTGCTGCTGACTACCGGTCAGCTGATTAAACTCTTTAACCAACAGACCTTGACCACGGGACCAGGCTTTCCAGTTAATCCGGCGTAAAGACTCGCCTGCTTGCCATTGCCGAAGCCCTTCATAGTCATCAACGCCGGCTTGGCGCGCTTGGCTAGCCTGTTGATCTTGCTGCTCGCCCGCTACTTGACTGGCTAAAGGCAGGGCTAAAGGTTCAGGGTAAACCAGTGTCGATTGCTTCAGTTGAAAATGACTCCAGGCCTGCCAAATCCCCAAGGGGTAAGTGCTCACTAAACGGATACTAGGCGCGGCTAAACGTCCACGGCGCTGGCCAACTAAATGTAGCTGAACCACCTGCTCAGCGCCTTTAGCCAAATCCAACCACTGTGGTTGAGCGCCGTGCCAACCAATACCTAATGCTAAGCGCTCAGCACCACGCGGCGAGTTTAATAACTTAATCTGAAAGCCCGCGGGTTGCTTGACAAAACAGTGACTGACACCCGCTGGCAGTAGCTGCAGCTGCCACAAATTACGCCAAGTATGCAATAGCGACAACAAGGCTAAAGAAGCCAGCAAAAAAGTCAGGCCATAGGCCATGCTATTTTGATAGTTAATCGCTGCCAATAGCATCACAATCAATGCTAATAGCAAACCAAAACCCGCTTTAGTCGGCAATACATAGATTTTGCGCGCCGTCAGCAACACCTCGCTGCTAGCCCTCGGCTTGCGCCAGCCTCTGTCTTTGCGTCCTTGGTTGCTCATCTATAGGGCCGGTACCGTAGTTAATAAGTGCTGGGTTAAGGCACCGCCTTGTAATTGCCCCTGCGCTGTTTGCTCTTGTAAGCGGTGCCCGACCACTGCCGGCAATACCTGCTGCACATCCTCAGGAATCACATACGCTCGTCCGGCTAAATAAGCCCAGGCCTTGGCCGCACTCAGTAATGCCAAACTGGCACGGGGCGAGAGACCAAAGGTAAACTGCGGCTGAGTTCGGGTGGCATTAACTAAACGCAAAATATAATCCAGCAATGCATCGCTGGCTTGTACTTGCTGCACTTGCTGCTGAGCAAGACGCAATTGCTCAGCGCTTAGTAGCGGTTCTGCTTGCTGCAATTGCCGGCGTTGCCCGCTTTGTTGCAGCAGTTTTTTTTCTGCCTCAGCGGCTGGGTAACCCAAAGAGATACGCATTAAAAAACGATCCAGCTGGGATTCAGGCAACGGAAAAGTGCCGCTTTGACTAGAAGGGTTTTGCGTGGCAATCACAAAAAATGGCTCTGGCAGCGGCCGCGTCTCTCCCTCAATACTCACCTGTCCCTCCTCCATCGCCTCTAACAAGGCGCTTTGGCTTTTAGGCGTAGCGCGGTTAATTTCATCGGCTAGCACTAACTCAGCAAAAATTGGGCCAGGATGGAATACAAAGGTACTGCTTTGCTGTTCAAAAATCGCTGTACCTAAAATATCGCCGGGCAATAAATCAGAAGTAAACTGAATCCGCTGATAGGATAATCCCAACGCATCCGCTAGGGCATGACTCAACGTGGTTTTACCCATACCGGGTAAATCCTCTAGCAATAAATGCCCCTTGGCCAATAAACACGTTAGCGCCAAACGCACCTGCTGCGGCTTGCCTAACACCACCTGATTAATTGCTTCTAAACAGCGTTCTAATAGCGCCTGCATAATTTTCCTCTAGTGACGGTTAGCGTCCTGCCCGTGATTCACGAATATAAAAGCGTGCTTTTTGCGCTTTTTGTGTACAACCACGGTAACCTTCAAATTGTTGCTGGGTTTTGGCCGCTGTTAATAGGGTTAAGGCTTTAGAGTAGCTGACGCTGCCAGCAAACCCTTCCACCTTGGCAATATCTAGCTCTTGCCAAGCGGCATCCAGTTGGCTGGCGCAACTACTACGATGACTCACCTTGGCCGAGCAACCGGCCAGCGACAAACTGACAAGCACCAATAACAGCGTACTACGCTTGAGCATTAGGCATCTCCTTGAGCATTCTTTTTCGGCTCGGCACAAGGCGTGGTAGTTTGGCCGAGTAATAAAGGTTGGCTAGTAGAAATCCAATCGCTGAGTAAGCTAT
>NZ_JASLIX010000050.1:0-10065 GCF_030152715.1 Paenalcaligenes sp. | reverse complement strand
GCCGTAATGATTGGCCGTGCTTATATTTATGCTTTAGCTACAACTGGAGGCAAAGGGGTAAGTCACGTCTTATCCTTGTTAGAAAAAGAGATGCGTGTAGCCATGACCCTAACTGCTGCCCAACGTGTTGCGGATATCAATACAAGCTGCCTTATTCCCTCGTCCCTGCCCCGCTAACTTTTAATAACCGCCATGAAGCAACCCAGTATTACCCGCTTATGTTCAGATTAAGACATAATCATTCAAGCGATTCAACGAATTTTACGGAGTAACTCATGGCAAAATTAATTCATACAATGGTTCGTGTTAGCGCTCTTGAGCCAGCTATCCAGTTTTACAGCACCGCGTTTAACTTCAAAGAAAAACACCGCTTAGATTTTCCTACTTTTACTTTAGTTTATTTAGGAAACGATCAAAGCGAAGCCGAGCTTGAACTCACCTTTAATAAAGACCAAGCCACCCCCTATGAGCACGGCACAGCCTATGGCCATGTGGCTTTTTCCGTAGAGGGTCTGGAAGCCTG
The DNA here is from genome assembly GCF_030152715.1 of Paenalcaligenes sp. Classification (NCBI taxonomy): domain Bacteria; kingdom Pseudomonadati; phylum Pseudomonadota; class Betaproteobacteria; order Burkholderiales; family Alcaligenaceae; genus Paenalcaligenes; species Paenalcaligenes sp. Next base: position 9,542 of record NZ_JASLIX010000050.1, on the reverse strand, counting down.
TCACCAACGCTTAAAAAATGCCGGATTTAATCCTGCTGATATTAAGCAGCTCGATATTAACGGTGTCACACAAGCTCGCTTTTTCTTTATCACCGACCCCGATGGTTACAAAATAGAAGTATTAGAACGCGGTGGCCATTTTAAATAAAAACTCAGTGATTCACCGGAGACAACAATGCAAAAAAAACATAATACTATCCACCAATTTCAACACACCTGCCAGCATCGTCGTCAATTTTTAAAAAAATATATTGTTTTAACAGGCGTAATAAGCTCAGGTAGTTTCTTAGCCTCGATAGCTCCCAGCACAAGCTGGGCACTCGAGGCCCATCATCTCAATAGCTTTCAAGCCCAATCATTATTGTCCATGGCAAAACGCCTATATCCTCACGAGGGACTTGATGAGGCAGTATACGCCATCCTAGTTAAAGATATAGATCAATTATGTAATACCCCCGAAACTAGAAAAGTAGTTCTAAAAGGGCTTTCGCTTCTGAACTCCCCGCATCCGTTCAATGAGCTTAGTGCTGCAGCACAAGTAGAAAAATTAAACTCAATACAAGAAACTGATTTTTTTCATAAAGTACGCCAGCAGTGCATTACCTCAATTTACAACCATCCTTTAGCACAAATATATTTTGGATATGAAGGAGAAAGTTGGAGCAAAGGGGGATATCTACTAAATGGCTTTAATGATTTAATCTGGCTTGACAACCCACCAGAAGTAGCAAGTCCAATGCCTTTTAAAGAGTACCACTTAAATTAATATAACAAGGAGTGGAGACATGAATAAAACAAAATTTGATAATAATGATTCCGATGTGGTAGTAATCATTGGCTCAGGAGCAGGCGGTGGTACTCTAGCAAATGAGCTCTGTCAGCGAGGTATTAAAGTAGTATTGCTAGAGGCGGGCGAGCGCCAAAGCCCTGAAACTTTTATTCAAGATGAGTGGGCATCTTTTGAGCAGCTAGCATGGTTAGACAAAAGAACAACGTCTGGCGGCTGGCTTATAGCCAAAGATTTTCCTGATTTACCTGCATGGATCTGTAAAACCGTAGGAGGAACAACAACACACTGGGCTGGGGCTTCACTACGATTTCAAGCCCATGAGTTCAAAGCTCTTAGTCATTACGGAAAAATAAAAAACGCTAATTTACTTGATTGGCCTATTACGCTAACTGAACTAGAGCCCTACTATGAGCTCGCTGAACATAAAATGGGAGTTACACGTACAAATAGTATTCCTGGCCTACCTGGTAATAATAATTTTAAAGTTTTCTATAATGGCGCCACACGAATAGGATATAAACAAGTAAGTACGGGACATATGGCTATTAATAGCCGTCCCCGTGATGGTAGAGCCTCCTGTACCCAACAAGGTTTCTGCTTTCAAGGCTGTAAAATGGGAGCCAAGTGGTCTACTCTTTATACAGAAATTCCTAAAGCAGAAGCTACCGGAAATCTAGATTTACGAACCAACTGTCATGCCGCTCGAATCGAACATGATGAGATGGGAAAAGTTAATGCGGTTATTTATTATGATGCGAACGGAAAAGAACAAAGACAAAAAGCTCGCATTATCTGTGTAGCTGGAAACTCTATTGAAACCCCTCGCTTGCTGCTTCTATCAGAGTCTAGCAAGTATCAAAATGGCTTAGCCAATAGCTCTGATCAAGTTGGAAGAAACTACATGCGCCATGTTACAGGCTCTGTTTACGCCGTCTTTGATGAAGACGTTTATATGAACCGAGGTACTATAATGGCTGGTATCGTACAAGATGAAGCAATAAACAATCCGCAACGTGGATTTGTCGGTGGCTATGAGCTCGAAACTATAAGTCTAGGTTTACCTTTTTATGCTGCATTCTTGAATCCTGGCGCTTGGGGCGCTGACTTTGCATTTTTTATGGATAATTATAAAAAAACAGCTGGGTTATGGATAGTTGGTGAAGATATGCCACAACCTACAAATCGAATAACCCTTAACCATACAAAAAAAGATCAGTTCGGTTTACCAGTCCCTAACGTGCATTATGATGATCATCCTAATGATATAAGAATGCGAGAACACGCCTTCAACCAAAGTGTCGCCTTATACGAATCCATCGGAGCCAAACGTACTTTTAAAACTCCACCATATCCCTCAACCCATAACCTAGGAACCTGCCGAATGAGCTTAAAGGCAGAGGATGGCGTCTGTAACTCGTACGGTCAAACCCATGATATTGCGAATTTATTTATATCAGATGGCAGCCAATTCACAACTAGCGCTGCAGAAAATCCAACATTAACAATTGTTGCCCTAGCCATTCGACAAGCTGAATATATTAGCCAACAAATGAAACTTCAATCTATTTAAATAGAAATCGATGATATACAAGCCGTATTGGTAAAGCCCATGCGGCTTGATCTAGGAAAGCCATGTGCGAAATATACTCTAAAACCGACCCCATCCTCTACGAATCCAGAAGCCGCTCGATCCGAATCGATAAGGTTGTCACGAGCATTCGGCTCGAAAACTTATTTTGGGATGTACTCAGTCAGATTGCTGCCGAAGAAAACCTAACAACAAATCAGCTCATTGCCACCCTATATAACGAAGTGTATGCACTACAGGGCGAGGTGCCCAATTTTGCGTCCTTTTTACGTGTGAGCTGTATACGCTATTTAGAACAGCAACACCCCTCTTTGCTGAAACGTTCTCCGTTAGCCCCTCCTGCGGAGCACCGCTCGAATCATAAAATCACCCATTAAAAAACCCACCAATTGGTGGGTTTACTATACATCTAATAATATTAGATATGGCGCTCGGTGTAACCAGTGTAGAGCTGGCGTGGACGACCAATTTTGTAGTTAGGATCAGAAATCATCTCATCCCACTGTGCAATCCAACCCACCGTACGTGCTAGGGCAAAAATACCGGTAAATAGTTCGGTTGGAATACCGATTGCACGCTGCACAATACCGGAGTAGAAGTCAACGTTTGGATAGAGTTTACGCTCTACAAAGTAAGGATCCTCGAGAGCAATACGCTCTAGTTCCATAGCAAGTTTAAATAAAGGATCATTCTCTAGACCTAAAGCCTCGAGTACCTCTTTACATGTTTCTTGCATCAGCTTAGCGCGCGGGTCATAGTTTTTATAGACACGGTGACCAAAACCCATCAAGCGCACGCCAGAGGTTTTGTCTTTCACCTTTTCCATGAACTCGCCCACTTTTTCTACCCCGCCGTTGGCTTGAATGTCTTCAAGCATATTCAAGCAAGCTTCGTTGGCACCACCGTGTGCAGGGCCCCACAAACATGCAATCCCAGCAGAAATCGCCGCATAGGGGTTTGTGCCAGAAGAGCCACATAAACGAACGGTAGATGTGGAAGCGTTCTGCTCATGATCCGCATGCAAAATGAAGATACGGTCTAAAGCGCGCTCAACCACTTCGTTAACCTTGTAATCTTCGCAAGGTGTACCGAACATCATTCGCAAGAAGTTGCCTGTGTACGACAAGTCGTTTTTGGGGTACATAAAAGGCTGACCAATGCCATGCTTATAAGCCATTGCTACAAGTGTTGGCATTTTGGCGATCAAGCGAATCGCTGAAATGCGACGATGCTCTGGGTTCGTAATATCGGTGGAGTCATGATAGAAAGCAGACATCCCCCCAACCATACCCGTCAAAATCGCCATGGGGTGAGCATCTGCACGGAATCCGCGCATAAAACTATGCATTTGCTCTTTAACCATGGTGTGCTGCATCACCAAATTATCAAATTCTTGTTTTTGCTCTGGTGTAGGTAGCTCGCCATTTAAAATCAAGTAGCTAACCTCGAGAAAATCGCAGTTTTTAGCGAGCTCATCGATAGGGTAACCACGATAAAGCAACTGGCCTTTATCACCATCAATATAGGTAATAGCGGACTCAGTGGATGCCGTTGCCATAAAACCCGGATCATAAGTAAACATACCGGTTTGACCGTATAGTTTACGGATATCAATTACATCTGGGCCAATGGTTCCTTTATATACAGGAAGCTCTATTGCTGGGGTATCGTCGGAAAACGACAAAGTCGCTTTTTTATCTGACAGTTCCATTTTGCTTTTCCTTAAAAATCATAGCGATCGCATAATTGCGACCAAACGATGAATATCGGGGCTGTCGTACTCGCCCTGTGGCTCAGAACGGGCTAACAACACATCCAAAAGATCATGATCGCCCATTAAAAACAGGCGATCTAAAGCGGCGACGTCAACGTCAGTTAGCTCCGCTTCGTATTTATCTAAAAACCGCGTGATAATTAAGTCGTTTTCTAGTAAGCCTCGGCGTGCGCGCCAACGCAAGCGCGCACGTTCTAACTGCGTTAACGTTCTCATTTCCAACCTTTAAACAGTACGACGTACCAACATTTCCTTGATCTTACCGATGGCATGAGAAGGGTTTAACCCTTTAGGACAGACATCAGTACAGTTCATAATGGTATGACAGCGGAAAAGTCGATACGGATCCTCTAGGTTATCCAAACGCTCGCCCGTGGCCTCATCACGTGAGTCCGCAATAAAGCGATACGCCTGTAATAAACCGGCAGGACCGACGAACTTGTCTGGGTTCCACCAGAAAGAGGGGCAGGAGGTCGAGCAGCACGCGCACAAAATGCACTCGTACAAACCATTTAGCTCCTCGCGGGCTTCGGGGGTTTGTAAACGCTCTTTCTCTGGCGGTGGTGTGTCATTGATCAGATACGGTTTAACCGAATGATACTGATCAAAGAAATGCGTCATATCAACGATCAAATCACGAATAACAGGCAGACCGGGTAAGGGACGTAAAACGATGGGTTGTTTTAAGTCATTTAAGTTAGTGGTACAGGCCAGGCCGTTTTTACCATTGATATTCATCGCATCCGAGCCACATACGCCCTCGCGGCAAGAACGACGAATAGAAATACTATCGTCTACGGTGTTTTTGATGCGAACAATAGCATCCAACAACATTTTATCGTTGGGCTCAAGCTCGACCTCGAGCTTTTGCATATAAGGACGCTCATCCTTATCGGGGTCGTAGCGATAAATTTCAAATTTAACAATACGTTTGCTCATCGTAATACCTGCTTAGAAAGTGCGTGGCTGTGGAGCGATAGATTTAGCGGAGATAGGCTGCATTTGCACGGGCTTGTAACGCAAAGTGCTGCCTTCGGAGAACCACACCGAGTGCTTCAACCAGTTCTCATCATCACGCTCTGGATAGTCGTTTAGTGCATGCGCACCACGGCTTTCTGTACGGTTCGCTGCCGATTTTGTCGTAGCACGTGCCACTTCAATCATATTAGCGACCTCTAGTGCTTCCACTCGAGCGGTGTTAAAGATTTTGGATTTGTCTTGGAAGTAAATTTCATCTACCTCGGGAACCAAGCCTTCGATCAGCTCTTCGCCTTTTTTCAAGAGATCCAAGGTACGGAACACCCCACAGTGAGCTTGCATGGTTTGACGAATCTTTTCTGCAACCTCTTGGGAGCGCTGTCCTGAAGTGCGGGATTCTAAGCGGTTGACACGATCCATCGACTGCTCAATCGACCACTCAGGAATGTCTTGGTGCGCGTGCTCGTTATCAGGACGCGACTCAACAATGTGATTACCTGCCGCACGACCAAAGACAATCAAGTCGAGCAAGGAGTTCGTACCTAAACGGTTTGCCCCGTGGACGTTTGTAGCCGCGCACTCGCCCACAGCGTAAAGGTTTTTCACGATTTGCGTGTTGCCTTCGGCATCTAAGGTGGTGACCTGACCATAGTAGTTAGTGGGAATACCACCCATCTGATAGTGAATGGTCGGTACCACTGGGATCGGATCTTTAATCGGATCCACGTTCGCAAACTTAATAGCAATTTCACGAATAGAAGGTAAGCGCTTGTTAATGGTTTCCGCACCTAAATGGTCTAGCTTCAAGACAACATAGCTACCATCTGGTCCACAACCACGCCCTTCTTTAATTTCTTGGTCCATAGAGCGAGACACAAAGTCACGTGGCGCCAAGTCTTTTAGGTTTGGTGCATAGCGCTCCATGAAACGCTCACCGTCTTTATTTAAAAGAATACCGCCTTCGCCTCGGACCCCTTCAGTGATAAGAACCCCAGCGCCCGCAACCCCAGTGGGGTGGAACTGCCAGAACTCCATGTCTTGTAAAGGAATACCTGCACGGGCTGCCATACCTAAGCCATCGCCGGTGTTAATAAAGGCGTTTGTCGAAGCCGCCCAAATGCGCCCTGCTCCACCTGTAGCTAATACCGTACGCTTGGCCTCAAGCACGTAAATTTCACCCGTCTCCATCTCGAGGGCGGTTACCCCAAGCACATCCCCTTCTTCGTTGCGCAATAGGTCTAGTGCCATCCACTCAACAAAGAAGTTAGTACGAGCCGCTACGTTACGCTGGTAAAGCGTGTGTAACATCGCATGCCCAGTACGGTCAGCAGCGGCACAGGCACGCTGTACAGGTTTTTCACCATGGTTAGCTGTATGTCCACCAAATGGACGCTGATAGATCGTACCGTCGGGGTTACGGTCAAAAGGCATCCCAAAGTGCTCTAGCTCATACACAGCATGTGGTGCCTCGCGACACATGAACTCAATCGCGTCTTGGTCGCCTAACCAGTCAGAACCTTTGACGGTATCGTACATATGCCAATACCAGTGGTCCTCGCTCATGTTACCAAGTGCAGCACTAACACCGCCTTGGGCAGCTACAGTATGAGAACGCGTAGGAAAGACTTTAGATAAGACCGCTACAGACAAGCCCGCTTCGGCTAATTGTAGGGAACAACGCATACCGGCACCGCCGGCGCCAACTACCACCACATCAAACTGGCGGCGTGGTAAAGAAGTTTTAATAGCAGCCACGGTTACAGGCTCCAGATAATTTGTGCAAAATAAACAATAGAACCAACTAACCACAAGACCGTAAAGGCTTGTAGTGCAAGACGAATGCCAGTTGGCTTAATGTAGTCCATCCAAATATCGCGCACACCAATCCAGGCATGCCACGCTAAGGACATAAAGAATAATGTGGCGAGTAGCTGGCCCGCAGGAAAGACACCAAACCACTTAAAAGCAAACAGATTACGCCACCCCTCGTAGTTGAGCTCAGAGGTAAACAGCACCCCTACTAGCAACACTAGGGTATAGAGAATCATAATTACAGCAGTCAGACGCTGGGCAATAAAATCAATTGTGCCGTAGTGCGCACCAACTACTAAACGTTTTGTTCCAATACGTTCTTGAGCCATTAGAATACTCCGAACAATTTAAGTGCAAATACGACAGTTAATGCCAAGCTCACAACTAATACCGATGCCGCGGTTTTATTTGCGGTGTATTTATCGTTACCTTTGCCTAAATCTAGGGCTAAATAACGAATGCCTGCACAGAAATGGTGGAGATAGCCCCAAACCAGCGCCAACACAATGAGCTTCATGATCGGGCTACCAAACACATTGCTCAATGCGGCAAAGCCCGCCTCGGAGCTTAGGCTCATTGCCAGCAACGGTAAAATAATGACGGGTAAGCTTAAAAATAACAAAGCACCACTGATTCGATGCAAGATCGACGTTCTAGCAGCCAGTGGCATACGGTATGACAATATCTGCGGCACGCTGACATTGCGATACTGCGGACGCTGCTTTTGGGCGGTATCAGACATGATGGCCTCGAAGTTAAAAATAAAACAGTATTACAACAAATTAAATGCTCAGAACTACGCCTGCTGATAATCAGCAAAACCAATCCATGAGCTGACCCTTTAGTTTAGGCTATTTCTATAATGGAAATGGCTGGTAATATACAAGCCTTGGCGAACCTCCATGGGTCGCTCCCCATAAGTATAAGCAACCCTTTCCACCTGTAACAGGGGTGAACCCACAGAAACCTGTAACCGTTGCGCGGATTCTTCTGTAGCCGCTACGGCACGAATGCTTTCATCTGCACGCAACATACTGACCCCAAACTGACCCTCGAACCACGCATAAAGAGGCTCTCGATTCTGCATAACAGCCTCGGTAGTCATGCCCTTAAATACCTGTGCAGGCAACCAAATGTTATCCAGAATAGTGGGCTTATCATCAAACGATAAAACACGCTGAATATTAATCACGGTGTCCACAGGGCGTAACGCCAACAAAGCGGCGATCTTAGCGGGGGCTTTGACTCGATAGCAGCCAATGATTTCGCTACGGGTCGTTGGTTGATGCCCGTCATCGGGCGTCAAGCGTAAAAAACGGTATCGAACCTTGGCCTCGTTGTGTGTGGAGACAAACGTGCCTTTGCCCTGACGACGTATTAACAAATTTTCGGCGGCAAGCTCATCGATGGCTTTGCGCACAGTACCCTGGCTGACCTGAAAACGCGCTGCCAGATCCAGTTCGCTCGGAATGGCCTCGCCGGGTTTCCATTCGCCCTGATCTAAGCTTTTAAGCAGCAGCGCTTTAATCTGCTGATAAAGCGGACTATACGCCGTGCCGCGCTCAGAATTTGTTACATTGACTGAGTTAGATTCAGACATAGTCGATATGAGAGGCCAAGCATCTGAATAAAGGCAGACCCTGGCAAATTAGAAAAAGAATATCCGTTATTTTGACACGCAAAGTCCATTCTGTCTAACACTCTTGTGTCTTATATAAGATATAAGAGGTTTGACGTATAATTGAGTTTGGTCTAGGGTTCAAAAAGCATTACACTCGATGCTATAGCAGTACCCTGTTTTCCAACTATTTGGAGTCAACACTCATGAGCAAACCCGCAATGCGCGTTGCCGTTACTGGCGCCGCTGGCCAAATCGGTTACGCACTTTTATTCCGTATCGCCTCCGGCGAAATGCTAGGCAAAGATCAGCCTGTTATCTTACAACTTCTTGAAATCCCTGATGAAAAAGCACAAAAAGCCTTACAGGGTGTCATGATGGAACTCGACGATTGTGCTTTCCCCTTACTGCAGGGCATGACAGCACACAGCGATCCACGCGAAGCATTTAAAGATGCGGACATTGCCCTATTAGTCGGCGCCCGTCCACGCGGTCCAGGTATGGAGCGCAAAGACCTGCTAACCGTTAACGCCAAGATCTTTACCGAGCAAGGCAAGGCACTCAACGACGTCGCCAGCCGTGATGTAAAAGTACTAGTGGTAGGTAACCCTGCCAACACAAACGCTTACATCGCCATGAAATCCGCTCCGGATTTACCGGCGAAAAACTTTACCGCTATGCTACGCCTAGACCACAACCGTGCGTTGTCTCAGCTGGCGGACAAAGCTAAGGTCGCCGTCGCGGATATCGAGAACCTCATTGTTTGGGGTAACCACTCCCCCACCATGTATCCTGACATCCGTTTTGCTACGGTTAATGGCCAAAGCCTCAAAGACAAAATCAATGACGAGGCGTGGAACAAAGACACCTTTATCCCAACGGTAGGCAAGCGTGGTGCTGCCATCATTGAAGCGCGCGGTTTATCCTCTGCCGCATCAGCAGCTAACGCCGCCATTGATCACATCCGTGATTGGGTTTTAGG
>NZ_JASLIX010000087.1:0-5756 GCF_030152715.1 Paenalcaligenes sp. | reverse complement strand
CCCATTTAGGCACTAGATTAGAGTTCGCTAACAACACGCGCGGTGCATCGGCATGCGTACGGAAAACACCAACGGGTTTTCCAGACTGAATCAGTAGCGTTTCATCCTCTTCGAGCTCACGCAGAGACTCAAGAATTTGGTCATAACACTCCCAATTACGAGCCGCACGCCCAATCCCGCCATACACCACTAAATGCTTTGGATTCTCGGCAACATTCGGATCCAAGTTATTTTGAATCATGCGATAGGCAGCTTCGCTAATCCAGTTTTTACAACTTAGCTCTGAACCTGTTGGGGCATGAATAACACGACTCTCATCAAAACGAGGATCCTGACTGGATGCACTATCGTTCTGTTTCAGCATGGCGATCTCCTCCATCTCGGTATTTCTTATAAGGCTTAAGGTTAAAAAAGCACATCGGTATGGGCGATTCGCACCAAATCACCGACAAACATACAAATTTCTTGTAAGCTCATGGTTAATGTATAGGCATTTATACAAATTGTCTATACATATTATGGAAAGCCCTGACATGGGCCATACCTTAAAAAGGAAAATAAGAGAGCTATGAATGCCATCACATCCCCTACTACCGCTCCAGAGTCACAGCCAGCCTACTTGCAAATAAAGTCTTTTGTGTTGGATAAAATCCAAAGTGGCGAGTGGCAAGAAGGTCATCTAATTCCGACCGAATTAGCTTTATGCGACCAATTCTCGGTCTCACGCATGACGGTCAACCGTGCTCTGCGTGAATTAAGTAACGATGGTTTATTAGTACGAATCAAAGGGTCCGGCACCTATGTGGCCCAACCCAAATACCAATCGACCTTGATCGAGATTCGCAGTATTGCTCAAGACATACGCGAACGTGGGCACATCCACAGCAGCAAAGTATTGAGTGTGGAGCGCCTTAAAGCGACCGCAAAGCAGGCCAAAGCCTATGAAATCCGCACTGGCACCCCTTTATTTAGGTCCATTATTGTGCACCTGGAAAATGATATTCCCATCCAATACGAGGATCGCTTTGCAGACGCCACTCGGGCTCCCGATTACCTCGATCAAAACTGGGAAATCATTACCCCTAACGAATACCTCACGCGTGTGGCTCCCTTACCTAAAGGTTTCTATACCATTGAGGTACAAATGCCCACAGAGGCCATTGCCGCGGCATTGAGCATGAGGCCCCAAGACCCTTGTTTGGTACTGAATCGTACAACCTACTCCGGTGGGAACTTCACGTCTTTTGCTCGCATGTGGCACCCAGGTGATCGTTATAAATTTGCCGGCCTGACCTAAGCGCAAAGCGGAGTCCGCCAACTTTAACGTGGTGAAAGGAGCACGTCGAAATAAAAAAACGAGGCACACGCCGTGTAGTGAGAGCAGCACGTCACCATAAAAAACGCTAAAAAAGCAGCGTTAGCCTACACGTCATAATAAAAAAAGCCGATGGAGAGCTGTCCCTCGGCTTTTTTGCGACGACTATCATCGTCTTATTAATTTAATTCTATTACCACCGCACCCTTAGGTCTGGCACAACACAATAAAACTTTGCCTTCAGGGACTTCATCCAATGGTTCTTCAAAGTAATCCACCTCACCTGAAACCAACGTACACATACAACTATTGCATAGACCAGATCGGCAATTGAAGTCTGGGCTCAGCCCTGCCTCCTCTGCGGCAACAAGTAGGGATTCACATCCTTCTTGCCATTGCGCCTGACGTCCATCGGGTAAAAAAGTAATCCCAGAGCCTGCGTCCTTAGCGTTCATTTCCTGAGCGGGTTGCTCCGCAGCAGCTGTTATGACGGGTTCTTCTGTAAGTGTTACAGCGGGTGCACTCACCTCAGCCGCAATGGTTTGCTCTAAGACGGTAGCGGGTCCGAAGAACTCATAATGTATACGATCGGCAACAACACCTAGCTGGCGTAAGAGCCCATAATTGGCTTGCATAAAGCCACTGGGGCCACAAAGATAAAACTCATAATCATCCAGCGGCAAATGTTGTTGCAGCTGCTCTTTGGTCAATATACCGTCGGTATAAGGCCAGGGGCGTTGTTTGTCATGCGCTAACGCCGCTCTGTACCAAAACAGCGCCTTAACCCCAGGACGACGACTGGCGAGCTCTAGAACCTCTGGTCCAAAAGCATGCATGTCCCCGTTTTCACAAGCATGGATAAAATGCACCTGACGCGAGGTTTTATTGACTAGGCGGTGCAGCATGGAGAGCATGGGCGTCAATCCCACCCCTCCGCTGAGCAACACCACGGGACGCTCAGAGCTTTCATCTAAGTAAAAATCACCCAGAGGACCCGCCGCCTGCACCACATCGCCCACCTGAATTTGAGTATGCAGGTGACTTGATCCCAAACCGTCTGGAACACTTAACCCTGCCGGTGCGATTTCGTGCTTGACTGAGATACGTAACTGATTCAGAGCATCGGGATCTCCAGAAACACTGTAGTTGCGCAAGATGGACTGGCCATCCACCACAAATTTAAAAACCAAGTACTGTCCTGGCTTATAGGACAGTATGGGTTCACCATCCATCGGCTCTAAGACAAATGACGTAATCACCTGGCTTTCATTTTGTTTAGCCACTACACGGTAGTCCCTGAACTGTCTGGATTGACGTGCTGAAGTGGTGCTGGGGCTCTCAATCATACTCTTTACCTCATTTAGGCTGTTTCCGCCGTTTTCTCTGTCTGTTCCGCTTCAATGAGCTGCGCCATTCTACGGCGGAAGCGCATAGGACCCGAGTCAAGTGGCAAGTCCAAAGCAGCTGGTTTTTCTTTTAGGTTAGCGTGGACTTCTTCCAAAATGGCTTTGTCTTCCATAAAGGCAAAACGCACATCATGGTTAAAAACTTCGGAAACTTTTTGATCATCCGGACTAAAGTTTCTTAACTGGAACCAAAAATAGCGTGTGCGATTTTCATCAATTGGTGTCAACAAATTATAGGAATCCATTAAGAAAACATCTTTGTGGTATTCACTTGGATTTTCTGTTTGGCTTCCAGCTGGCAAAAAGATCGCCTTAATCACTGCCAAAGAAGGGAAACGAACCTCGTAGTGCTGTTTACGATCACACTTGCCGTCGAACTTCACGAACTGCTTGTAGAAAGGAGCTACCTCTACGTTAGTTGACCAACGAGACACCGTTACACCATCGTCCTTTACGTCCACTTTTAATGGCAGGCCGATGATATCGCTATTACCAAACGAGGTCTGGTGTACCCAAGACACATGGGACGGATCTAAGAGGTTATCTGTCACATATAGGTAGTTACACTCCAGCTCCATGGCATCGCCACTGTTCACGCCCCACTCGGGATTATCCCACTCGTCGATCTGAATCAAGGAGGACTCATCCGCTAACTCGGGATCTCCCATCCAGACCCACACCATGCCATAGCGCTCTACACAAGGATAGCTACGTACCACCGCACTCTTAGGAATCTGTTTCAACCCAGGGGCCACGGTACAAGCACCACTGCAGTCAAAGGTAAGACCGTGATAACCACACTCAACCTGATCGCCTAATAAGCGACCTTTAGATAAAGGAAGACGGCGGTGAGGACAGGAGTCTTCCAAGGCCGCCACACTGCCGTCCTCTTTGCGATACAACACGATATCTTCCTTGAGCATACGTGTGGCAAACAGGCTTCGATCAATGTCCTTGCTCAGTGCGCCCACATACCAGGCATTACGTAAAAACATCATCCTACTCCTTTAGAAAATGCGCCGCCGACTGGTTGAGCGCCAACTTTCTCATCATGAACTAATTTAACTTTAAACCATCATAAGCTTAAATTAATTTAGCTAAATTTCATTATTGATTAGAAAAACTAAACTTTAAAAAATCAAAAAAACACCCTTTCTACTAATTATTTTATTAATCAGAAAAAAGGTAATAATAAAAATGTGGTTAATTATTATCGATAACTCGACCCGAATTTAATAAATCATTTGGATCAAATAGTTGACGAAGTGCTTGCATTTGTTTGCGCTCTATTTCATTGCGGCTGTAATGCAAAAAAGGTTTTTTAATTCGTCCTATGCCATGCTCTGCGGAAATGCTTCCACCTAACTCTGCCACCGCTTGATACACCACATGCTCGACCTCCTCTAAGGTCGAAGCCTCGTGCGGCCCGGTAGACAAATGCAAATTACCATCCCCTAAGTGCCCAAAGAAAAGCTGCTTAGATCCTGGATAGCGTTGCGATAAGCTTTGCTCCATTTTTTGCACAAAAGCATTGGCCTGCGCAATAGGAATGCCCACATCAAAAGCCAAGTAGGGTTTCATGGTAGGCAAAATTTCACCTATCGCATCACGCAAATCCCAGAGCTGCTTAGCCTGATCTTGGCTATGAGGCAAAATCACATCTACAGCCAACTCATCCTCTAAACTTTGCTCTAGAAACTGGGTTAATAAGGCTTCAGTTTCCGGGTCGTCTTTACCTTCCATTTCGAGCAACACATAGACTGGATACTCAGCATCAAAAGGCGCTTGCGTTTTTAATTGATCCGCCGCGGCTTGTAAATAGCTTTTCCACATCAACTCAAAAGAAGAAAGTTCGGCCAATTGACCGCGCGCACGGCGTAAAAGTTCGACCACTTGTTCGAAGCCCGTTAGCGCGACCAAGGCGCTATAGCGTCGTTCTGGCAAAGGAAAGAGACGCAGCACCACTTGACTAATAATGCCTAAGGTGCCTTCGCTGCCAATAAACAAGTGCTTGAGATCTACGCCGGTATTATTTTTAAGCCCATAATTCAACATAGGCATAATGGTTCCGTCGGCCAAAACCACCTCTAAGCCCAACACCAACTCGCGCATGGTGCCATAACGCAGCACCCGATTACCGCCCGCATTGGTTGCCACATTACCGCCTATATGACAGGAGCCTCTGGAGCCCATATCCATCGGAAAGTACCAGCCTTGTTGTTCTACATATTCACTAAGCTGCTGTAGCACCATGCCAGGCTGCACACGGATCGTGCCCCCTACCGTATCAAAATCAATCACTTGATTCATACGACTGAGGTTAATGACCACCTCATCGGCAGAGGGCACGGCCCCACCCGCCAGCCCTGTTAAGCCGCCTTGCACGCAGATTTTTTTACCCTGCGCATGACATGACTTAACGACAGCTGCGAGCTCCTGAGTGTTTTTAGGCCTAAATACCTGTGACACAACGGTTTGCGCACTTTGACCACTGGCATCTTGCAGATAAGGTTGAATCAGGTCGGCATCAACTAATACCTCTACCTGTTCCAAGCCAACAGTGACATCAGTAACTAAGGACATAATCCCCCCTACTGCAACTCAGGATCAGAAAGCACAGCAACTAAAGACTGCACAAAATAATCCACATTATCATCATTGAGCCCAGGCATGCTGATGCGTCCCGAATCGATAATGTAAACCCCATATTTTTGGCGTAAGGTTTCGAGCTGCTGCAAGGTTAAGCCGGTATAGCAGAACATACCGCGCTGCTTAATAAAGTAGCTGCTATCGTATTCTGGCGCTGCCTTCTGTAAGCGATCGTAGACTTTTTGTCGCATGTCAGCAATACGCATGCGCATCGCCTCGACCTCGTTTTTCCACTCAGCAAACAAATCAGGATCGGCTAAAACGGTCGCGATGGCCTGACCACCGTGCGAAGGTGGGTTAGAGTAAATTCGGCGCGCCACTGCTTTTAGTTGTCCCAAAACACGGCTTGCTTCCTCGGCGCTTTGGCAAACCACCGATAAGCCACC